>NZ_JBFBBZ010000033.1:0-113921 GCF_040682935.1 Amycolatopsis sp. NPDC051061 | reverse complement strand
CCAACCGCGCCGTCGCGGCCGTCGCCGGCTAGGCCGAGCCGGCCACCAGGCGCGGTTGGCCCGTGCCGCGGAGGCCGCGATCGCCGCGGCGCCCACCAGGGATATCGCGATGCCCACCAGGACCGCGGTGTTCCAGCCCGCGGTGAGGGCAGCCGGCGAGCCGTGGACCGCCAGCACGCTGACCACCGTGACGCCGAGCGCCGCGCCGACGTACCGGCTCGTGTTGTTGATGCCGCTGCCCATGCCGGTGCGGTGCGGCGGCACGCTCGCCACCGCTTCGCGCCCCAGCGACGCGTTCACCACGCCCGTGCCCAGCCCCGCGATCACCAGGCCCGGCAGCAGGGACGCCGCACCCGAGCCCGGCGTGACGAACGCGAGCGGCACCAGCCCCACGGCGACCACGACCAGGCCCGCGCTCAGCCGCGCACCGCCGGAGAGCGTGGCCGGGAGCCGGCGCGTCAGCAGTGCCGAAACCACGCTCGTCGCCGACCAGGCCAGCACCACCAGCGCCGCCGGCAGGGGGCTGAGCGCGAGGCCGTTCTCGAGCATCGTGCAGAGGAACGCCATCAGCGCGGTGACTCCGGCGCCGGCCACGAACGCGCCCGTCGTGGCCGATACCAGAGCCGGGCGACGGAAGAGCGTCAGGTCGAGCATCCCGCCGCCGGAGGCGTTCTGGTGGACGAAGAACGCCGCGAGCAGCACGACCGCCGCCGCGATCAAGGTTAGTTCCAGCGGGCTCGTCCAGCCCTGCCGGCCTTCGGTGAGCGCGGCCAGCAGCGCCGCGAGGCCACCGCCCAGCAGGAGCGCGCCGGGCAGGTCGACCGTCCGCGCCCGCGCCGAGACGGACTCCTCCAGCAGGACCCACCCCAGCACGGCGACGCCGAACGACAGCGCCGTGATCACGACGTAGAGCACGCGCCAGTCGTGGTCGAGGGCCGCACCGGCCAGCGGGCCGATCGCGATGCCCGCGCCGAGGCAGGCACCCCAAAGCCCGGTCGCGCGGCCGCGGCCGGCGGCGTCCGGGAACGCCGGCCCGAGCACCGCGAGCCCGCACGCGATCAGCGCGGCACCGCCGAGGCCCTCGACGACCCGGCCGGCGATGAACGTCAGCGGCCCGGGCGCGACCGCGCACAGCACGGACCCCACGGCCGTCACGACGGCCCCGGCGACGAAGACGCGCCGCCGGCCGAAGTCGTCGCCGACCGCGCCGGCCGGCAGCAGCGCGACGGCCAGCCCGAGGCTCATCGAGCTGAGGATCCACGACGTCGCGACCGCGCCGGCCCCGAGGCCGCCGGCCACCGCCGGGACGATCGACAGCGGTGCGGTGAAGACGAAGAGGGCGAGCAAGGTCGCGCCGCCGGAGGCGACGAGGACGGCACCGGGACGGCTGGCCATGCGGACTCCTTGATTCGGTGACCGAACTCTTCCGCCGGAAGGCTAGCACGTTAGGTTCGATGACCGAACTCTTCTGTGGCAGACTGGGGCGCATGGCACTCCCCCGCGAATACACCAACCAGGCCTGCTCGATGGTCCGCGCCCTGGAGATCGTCGGAGAGCGCTGGACGCTGCTGATCGTCCGCGACGCGGTCTTCGGCGTCCGCCGCTTCAGCGACTTCGTCGAACACCTCGGCATCCCGCGCGCGGTCCTGACCGAACGGCTGGAGTTCCTGATCGGCGAAGGCGTGCTCAAGCGCGTGCCCGGGCCGGGCAAGCGAAGTGAATACGAGCTGACGGCGAAGGGGCGGGGGCTCTGGCCGGTCGTGCGCGCCCTGTCGGCCTGGGGCGACGAGCACTACGCGCCGGACGGCCGGCGGCGGGTGTTCGTCCACGCGGGCTGCGAGGGCGAGGTGGCGCAGTCAGGCGCCTGCCTGCGTTGCGGCGAAGACGTGACGCTCGCCCGGACCGTGATGACACCGGGCCCGGGCCTGACCCCGCCGTCCCCGGAAGACGGCCAGGTCAGCGCGATCCTCTCGCGGCCGCGCCCCCTCCTCCAGCCCGTGCACTGAGTCGCCTGCGCCTTCCTTCGGCGAGGGAATCTCTGGCGTTTTGTACCTACTAGTATGTACAGTGTTCGACGTGGACACCAGGAACCAGCTCATCGACAGCACCCGGGAGCTGTTGTGGGAACGCGGCTACGTGGGCACCAGCCCCAAGGCCATCCAGCAGCACGCCGGCGCGGGGCAGGGCAGCATGTACCACCACTTCTCCGGTAAACGGGAGCTGGCACTGGAAGCCGTGCGGCGCAGTGCGGACGAGCTGCTGGCCGCCGCCGAGGCACAGCTGCGCAAGCCCGGGACCGCCGTCGAGCGAATCACCGCATACCTGCGTCGTGAGCGCGAAGTACTGCGGGGCTGTCCCATCGGCCGGCTCACCCAGGACCCCGAGATCGTCGCGGATCCGGAGCTGCGCGCGCCGGTCGACGAGACGCTCACCCGGCTGCGGGCCCGGCTGGCCGAGGTCCTCGACGAAGGCCGGGCGGCGGGCGAGCTGCCCGCCGAGCTGGACGCCGCCGCCCTGGCCGCGACCGTCGTCGCCGTCCTGCAGGGCGGCTACGTCCTGGCTCGCGCCGCGAACTCACCAGAACCGTTCGACCAGGCCATTTCCGGCGTCCTGGCCCTGCTCACCGCCCATACCCGCTGAGGAGCTCTCCGTGCACGTCCGTCCCGTTCCGCCGACCAGCACCGCCGCACCCGCCGACGCGATCACCGGCAACGCGTGGGTCACGGCGCTCGCCGTTCCCGAAGGCCCGTCGCGGACTCAAGTGGACCGGGTGCAGTTCGCGCCGGGCGCCCGTACCCGCTGGCACCGGCACCCGCTCGGCCAGGTCCTGGTCGTCACCGAGGGCACCGGGTACGTGCGACGGCGCGGCGGCCCCGCCCAGCTGGTCCGGCCCGGCGACACGGTCCGCGTCGCCGCCGGCGAATGGCACTGGCACGGCGCCACCGACACCAGCGCGATGACGCACCTGGCGATCGAGGAGATCCCCGGCGACGGCGCCGCGACGGAGTTCGGCGACCCGGTCGCCGGCGCCGAACCCGCGCCCGCTCCCGCTGAGCCCGTCTCCCGGACCATGGTGCTGGAGCAGCAGCTTCCGGCACCGCGCGTGGTCGACCACGTCGAGATCCGGCGCATCACCATCGCACCGGACCACGGCACCGGCCTGCACGTCCACAATGGACCGGTGTTCGGCAGCATCGAGGCCGGGTCGGCGATCTACCAGATCGAGGGCGAACCCGAGACGCTGCTGCGGCCCGGCGACGTCTTCTACGAGCCGGAAGCCGCGCGGATCGCCCGCTTCGACGCGCAGGAGGACGGCGTCACCTTCGTCGCCCACTTCCCCGCGGGACCGGGGGAAACCCCGCGCCTCGACCCCCTGGAAAGCTAGGCCGCCGCGGCGAAGTAGTCGCCGGTTTCCAGGTCTTCCAGCAGGCCCGGCCGGGTGGGCGCCCAGTCGAGCAGCTGCCGCGTTCCGGTGCTGGAAACCGGCCCGTCGAAGCCGAAGACCCGGGCCATGAACGGACTCGGGAAATGCGTCGCGGCCTTTTCCGGAGTCAAGGACGCGGTGGGCACACCGAGCCGGCGGGCGATCGTCTCCGCGATGCTCTCGAACGGCACGTTTTCGGCCACGCCGTGCAGGACGCTGCCGGCGGGAGCCTCTTCCAAGGCCGACCGGAACAGGGTCGCCGCGTCGCGCCGGTGCACCGCGGGCCAGCGGTTGGCGCCGTCGCCGACGTAGGCCGACACGCCGGACTTGCGGGCGGTGGCGATGAGCATCGGGATGAAGCCGTGGTCCTCGGGTCCGTGGACGGTCGGCGCCAGCCGCACCACGCTGCCGCCGAACCCCAGGCACGCCTGTTCGCCCGGGATGCGGAAGCCGGCGATGCCGTGCGCGTCGGGATCGTCCCGCTCGGTGGTTTCGCGCCCGCCCGGCAGCACCAGCGTGCCCGACGTGCTGACGAACGGCTTTCCCGCCGCCGCCTGGCCCAGCGCCTCGATCGCGGCCGTGTCGCGCCGGGTCAGGTCGTCCGGGTCGGCGAAGTCGCCGCCGAAGGCCATGTGCAGGACGCCGTCGGCGGCTTCGGCGCCGCCGCGCAGGCTGCCGAGGTCTTCCAACGAGCCGCGGAGAGCGTTGGCGCCCAACGACTTCAGCCGGGCGGCGGCGGTGTCCGACCGCGCGAGGCCGGTGACGGCGTGGCCGGCCGCGAGCAGTTCGGCGACGACGGTGGGGCCGGTCTGGCCGGAACCGCCGGTGACGAAGACATGCATGGAATTCTCCCGTTAACGCCAGTGACTGGCGCTACTTAGCGCCAGTCACTGACCTTACGCTCCGCACCGGCCGGAGGCGCAAGGTGACGCCAGTCACTGGCGGAATGGGGTAGCCTCGGCCCGTGCCACGAAGCGGAGCGGAAGCGCGCCGCCGTCTCCAGCAGGCGGCTCTCGAGCTGTACGGGGAACACGGGTTCGACCGGACCACCACGGCGGAGATCGCCGCGCGGGCCGGCGTCAACGAGCGCACGTACTTCCGGCACTTCCCGGACAAGCGCGAGGTCCTCTTCGACGGCGAAGCCGACCTGCGCGACACGATGACGCAAGAGGTCGCCGAGGCGCCCGACGGCCTCACGCCGTTCGAAGTCCTGCTGCGCGCGTTCCGGAAGGCCGCGCGGATCCTCGAAACCAACCGCCCGTTCTCCGAGCCGCGGCTGGCGATCATCGCCGCGACCCCGGCGCTGCGCGAGCGCGAGCTGGCCAAGCACGCGTCGCTCTCCGACGCGCTGGCGGAGGCGCTGCGCCGGCGTGGCGTCCCCGGCGGGCCGGCGGCCCTGGCCGCGCAGACCGGCTGGGCGACCTTCCACCACGCGGCCCAGGCCTGGATCGACGACCCGGCGCAGAGCCTGGACGTCCACCTCTCGCAGGCTTTCGACGAACTGCGGGCCCTGTCCGCGGGAGGCGAACGATGACCGAGGCAAAAGGCGTGCTCGTGACGGGCGGGTCGCGCGGCATCGGCCGGGCCACCGCCGTGGCGTTCGCGGCCCGGGGCTACCGCGTGGCCGTCCACTACGCGACTCGCCGCGAAGACGCCGAGACGACGTTAAGCGAACTGACGGGCTCCGGACACACGTGCATCGCGGGCGACCTGGCTGACCCGGCGGTGGCCCGCCAGGTCGTCGACGAGGCGGTCGCGACGCTCGGCCGGGTCGACGTCCTGGTCAACAACGCCGCCCAGGCCCCGACCGAGCAGAGCCGGCACGCCGTCGCCGAGGTCGGCTACGACCAGTGGGTGGCGGTGTGGCGGCGCACGGTCGAGGTCAACCTCCTCGGCGCCGCGAACGTCACGTGGGCGGTGGCCCGCCACCTGATCGAGCACGCCCGCCCGGGCAGCGTCGTCAACGTCGGCTCGCGCGGCGCGTTCCGCGGCGAACCCGAGCACCCCGCGTACGGCGCGAGCAAAGCCGCGCTGCACGCCTTCGGCCAGTCGATGGCGATCGCCTTGGCCCCGCACGGGATTTCGGTGACGTCGGTGGCGCCCGGGTTCGTGGCGACCGAGCGCCAGGAGGCCAAGCTCGCCGGCCCGGGCGGCGAAGGCCTCCGGGAGCAGAGCCCGTTCGGCCGGGTGGGCACCGCCGAGGACGTCGCCGCGGCGATCGTCCACCTCGCCTCCCCGGAGGCGGCGTGGAGTTCGGGCGCGATCCTCGACGTCAACGGCGCGTCGCACCTGCGCTGACCGGTCATGCCCCCGCCGGCGGGACCAGCACCTCGACCACTCCCCCGGCTTCGTGCACCACCAGGTGCGGCAGCGGCGGCGGCGTCACCGGCAGCTGGTGGGTCAGGACCACGCCGTCCACCGCGAAGGACGTCCGGTGGCACGGGCAGTTCAGCCGCCGCGCCGGGGCGTCCAGGTTCAGCCGGCAGCCCAGGTGCGTGCAGGTCGCCGAGACCGCCCGGACCTCCCCGCCCGAGCGCTGGACGAACCCCGCCACCGCGTCCGTCCTCCGGTCGTAGAGACGGCGCCGGTCAGGCTTCCGGCCGCTTGAGGACTTCCGTCGGCAGCCCGAGGTTCTCGACGATCCGCTCGACCGCGTCCCCGAGCCGCACGAAGTCGTCCCCGAGCGGGTCGACCACCAGGCGCCGCACGTTCGCCACGTGCGCGGGCGACGCGGCCGCCAGGTGCGCTCGCCCGGCGTCGGTCAGGGTCGCGGTCGTGAACCGGCGGCCCTGACCAGTGCACACCTTCCGCGTCACCCACCCGCGATCCTCCAGCCGGGCCACCGCGTGCGAGATCCGCGGCAGCGACCCGTTGGCCATCTCCGCGATCTCGCTCATCCGCAGGCTTTCCCCCGGCACGACGGAAAGCCGCGCCAGGATCATGTAGCCCAGCAACGTCAGGTCGGCGTCCCGCAGCAGCTGGCTCTCCAGCGCTCCCGGCAGGGTGAGCAGCACCTTCGCCAGGTTGATCCACACCCGCCGCTCTTCTTTTCCGAGCCGGTCGAACGGCTCTTCCTCTTGCTCGCCCACGCTTGACTTTAACACGCAACTCAATCTACCTTTGGGTTTAACACGCAACCCAAGGAGGAGCGATGACCCCCACCGCCACCCGGACGTCCGCCACGGCCCTCCGCCTGGGGGTCGCCGTCGTGGCGGCCGCCGCCGTGAACGCCGTCATCGCACTGACGGCGTCCTCGCTCGACGACGGCGGGATCGGCATGGGCCTTAACGCGGCCTCCTACCTGCCGGCGACCGTGCTCGGGCTGCTCGTCGGCACCGCCGGCTGGATCCTGATCGCCCGCCGGGCCCCGAAGGCGCTGCGAATGGTCGTGCCCGCGGTCCTCGTCCTGACCTGGGTCCCGGACCTGCTGCTCCTGACCGCCGGCGCGACCGCCGCCAACGTCGTCGGGCTGATGCTGATGCACCTGGTGGTCACGACGGCGGTCGTCCTCGCGCTGCGCCCGACCTTGCGGGAGCCGGCCGCGGTGACCGCGGCTGCGGGCCGGGTCGCCGGGTAACGTCTCCGGGGTTTCGGGACGCCGCTTGCCACGCAGGGCTCCGGTAAAGTCGCGACGGCTCCGCTGATGTCTTGAATGAGTCATTCAGGTCTTCGGAGGTCCTGAATGACTCATTCAAGACACCGCCGACGGGGACCGCGCCCTGCGCGAGTTCGCCCCCGACGTCATGCCGGTGCTGTGGCCCGAGCACTTCGACGTCGCGATCACCCTCGACGAGGTCAACTACGGCGTCTCCCCCGGCGACGGCTACCTGGGCGAGCCCTACGCCTACGTGCGCCCGTTCGAGAAGCGGGAGGGCGAGTTCTGAAACGCCCCGTTCGGAGCCGCCCGCCCGCTGAGCGACCTGGCCGGTGAGGTGACGGCGTTCTTCCGCGACGGCCGCGAGCGGCTCAGACCGTAGGCAGCCGGGGAAAGAGCCGGGGAAAGAGCCGGGCGCAGTTGCCGGTGGTGAGCTCCCGCCAGGTGGTGCCCGCCGGTTGCGCGGCCGCGTCGATGCTCGCCAGTTGCGCGTCGACCGCGGCCGGCGGGGTCCAGCAGAAGTCGCTGCCGTACAGCAGCCGATCGGTGCCGAACGCGCGCTCGAACGCCGGGACCTGCTGCGGGAACGGCGTTCCCGCGATGTCGAACCACAGGCCGCCGATCTGCTCGGGAACCGTCGGTCCGTCGGCAGCTCCGGCGAACGCGGTGCGGAACAGCTCCAGGCGGTCGGCCAGCAGCGGCAGCACTCCCCCGCCGTGGGTGAAGATCCAGGGGATGCCCGGGTACCGCCGCAGAGTCCCGATGAAGACCAGGTCGCTCACCGCCCGGCCGGTGTCGAAGAGGAATTCCAGCATCGGCCGCGGCTGGCCGAGCGCGATCGCTTCGGCGTGCGGCGGGACGTCGGGTGGACGAACACGGGCGTCCGGCGGCGTTCCAGTTCCGTCCACAGTGGAGCGAACGCCGGATCGCCCAGGTAACGGCCGCCGGCGTTGGTCTCGATCGTGACGCCGTCGCAGGCCAGTTCGTCGACCGCGTACGCCAGTTCGGCGAGCGCACCGTCCACATCGGGCAGCGGCAGCGACGCGAAGTGCCCGAACCGGTCCGGGTGCGCCCGGCGGGCTTCGGCGCCGGTGTCGTTTACGAGCCGCGCGAGGCGTCGCGCGGCAGCGTCGTCGCCGAAGTGGACACCGGGCGAGGAAATCGACAGCAACGAGACCTCGACGCCCCAGCGGTCCATCAGCGCCAGATGCTTCGATTGGTCCCAGGACGGCCAGCCGGGCATGCCGTCCGGCGAGCCGTGCCCACCCGCGATCGCGGCCTCGACGTACTCCGGGGTGAGGAAGTGCGCGTGGACGTCGACGAGCCCGCTCAAACGACCACTTCCCCGGCGGCCCAAACGCGGCGGATCTTGCCGGTCGTGGTGATGTCCCGGGTCGGGTCGCCATCGACGAGGACCAGATCCGCCCGCAGTCCTTCGCGCACCGCGCCGCGGTCGGGGAAGCCGAAGTACCGGGCGGGCAGGTCGGTCGCCGCCCGCAGAGCGTCCGTTTCGGACAGTCCCGCCTCGACCAGCAGCGCCAGTTCCTGGTGCAGGCTCGCTCCTTGCACGACGGGCACGGGCAGCATCGGTGCGGAAAACGCGTCGGTGCCCGCGAGGATCGGCACGCCGGCCGCGTGCAGCGCCGTGACCGAGTCCCGGCTGAACGCGTAGCCGTCGGCACCGAGTTTGGTGGTGAGCGCGTCCATCATCGTCAGCGTCGGCACGGCAACCTGGCCCTGTGCGGCCATCTTCGCCGTGGTCTCGGCGTCGAGGACGCCGTCGCGCGGGACGTGGGTGATCACGTCCGCCCCGGCCCGGACCGCGCGTTGGTAGGCATCGACGGACGACGCATGGGCCACCGTGAGCTTGCCGTGCGCCTTGCCCTCGTCGACGACGGCGTCGATCGTGGCCTGGTCGAGCAAGTCGCCTTCGATGACGACCTTGAGGTAGTCGGACCCGTCCGCCACGCGGCGGGCGACGAACTCCGCGGCCTGGGCGGGCGCGGTGAGGATCGCCTCCTCGGGCATGCCGGGCATCTTCGCGTGGTTGCCGCCGGGCCCGATCGCCGGCAGGCCCGCGCTGCGGATGTCCGGCACCCGGCCGCGGAAGGAGTCGACGCGGTCGCGCGGCCAGCACGCCATGTCGAGCGCGGTGGTGACGCCGTGGGCGGCGAGCGCCCGCAGGTCGTCCGGGGTGAGCAGGTGCACGTGGGCGTCGAAGAGCCCCGGCAGCAGGGTGGCGCCGGCACCGTCGACGACCTCCGCGCCGGTCGCGTCGACGCCGATCAGCGGCCCGTCGATGACGACGGTGGTGGGTTCGGTCAGCGCGGCGCCGTCGAAGACGCGGACGCCGGTCAGGACGGTCTTGGTCATGATGCCGCCTCGGCCGAAAAGCTCGACTCCATCAGGATCTCCTTGGTGCGGTTGATGTGCGCCTCGAACCGGGCGACGGCCAGGTCGGCGTCGTGCGCCAGCGCGGCGTCCACCAGGCCCTGGTGCTCGCCCGCGACGTCGCGGTGGCGTTCCTCGCCACCGGGGCCGGACCAGGCGCGGTACAGCTCGGCCGCGTCGGACAGCCGGGTGCAGATGTCGAGCAGCACGACGTTGCCGCACGCCTTGATCAGCGTGTGGTGGAACTCCAGGTGCGCGCGGGCCCACTCCTCGTTGCGGCGCATCGGCGACCCGGGCAGGATCATCGGCTGCCCGGCGAGCCGGTGGTGCGCGGCCAGGACTTCCGACTCCCACGTGACGCCGCCGCGCGCCACCGACAGCCGCAGGGCCGAGCCCTCGTTGATCGCGCGCGCCTCGGTCAGGTCCGTGAGCGCCTGCAGCGACAGCGGCGTGACCCGGAACCCGCGGTTGCGGTCGACCCGCACGAGGTCCTTGGCGGCGAGCAGGCCCAGCGCCTCGCGCACCACGCTGAGGCTGACCTCGAACTCCGTGCTCAGCTCGGCGGGCTTGACGCGCTCGCCCGGGGCCAGTTCGCCGTTGAGGATCGCCGACCGCAGCCGGTGGTACACGGACACGGCCAGGCTCTCGCCACCCGCTCTCTTCACCATGCCGAGACGGTAACACACTCTCCGCCCAAGAATCGATTCTTCTCTTGACAGTCGGATAGCGCGAGCAGAGTATGAGCGGACCGACGCACCTCGTCGCCCCGGCACCGTTCCGGGAGGCGACCGAGTGGGATCACGGCGTCGGAGCTCCTCGACCGAAAGGCATCTTGATGCGGATCGCCAACCTCGCCGGCCGGCTCGTCCTCCTCACCGGAGCCGGCGCCGTCGACGTCGAGCGCGCCGGCGGGCAGCGCTTCTCCGCCGACCCCCACGCCGTCTACGCCCGCTGGGACGAGTTCACGGCCTGGGCGGCCGACGCCCCGACCGACGACGCCGAGGCGTTCGACGAGGCCGACCTCCGGGCTCCCTCCCCCACCCCGGCCCAGGTCTTCGGCGTCGGGCTGAACTACCGCGACCACGCCGCCGAGTCCGGCCTCGGCCTGCCCGACTCGCCCGCCGTGTTCACGAAGTTCCCCAGCTGCCTGACCGGCCCGCAGGGCGAGATCGCGCTCACCGGGTCCACTGTGGACTGGGAGGTCGAGCTGGTCGCCGTCATCGGCCGTGAGGCGCGGAACGTCTCCGCCGAGCACGGCTGGGACCACGTCGCCGGGCTGACCGCCGGCCAGGACCTTTCGGACCGCACGGTGCAGCTGGCCGGGCCCGCCCCGCAGTTCAGCCTCGGGAAGTCCGCGCCCGGCTTCGGGCCGACCGGGCCGTGGCTGGTCACGCCGGACGAGTTCGCCGACCGCGACAACCTGGAGCTGAGCTGCGCGGTCAACGGCGAGTCCGTGCAGAAGGGCCGCACCAGCGACCTGATCTTCTCGGTGCCCGAGATCGTCGCGCGGCTGTCGGCGATCCTGCCGCTGCGGCCCGGCGACGTCATCTTCACCGGCACTCCGTCGGGCGTCGGCATGGCCCGCTCACCCCAGCGGTTCCTGGCTGCCGGCGACGAGCTGGTGACCACGATCGAGGGCATCGGCACGATGCGCCACCGGTTCGCGGAGCCGTCATGACCATTGTGGACGGACACCGGTTCCGCGCGGTGATGGCCGCGGTCTGCGCACCGGTCACGGTGGTCACCACGAGCGACGCCGACGGCCGTCCGCACGGCGCGACGGTCAGCTCGTTCACCTCGCTCTCGCTCGAGCCGCCACTGGTGAGCGTCGCCTTCGACCGGCGCTCGGCGCTGTTGACCGAGGTCCTCGGCGCGGGCCGGTTCGGCGTGAACCTGCTCGGCCAGGGCCAGGACGACCTCGCCGTCCGGTTCGCCACCCGCGGCGCCGACCGGTTCGGCGGCGAGACGGCGTGGTTCGCCGACCGCGGGCTGCCCCGGCTGCGCGACGCCGCAGGCTGGGTGGCCTGCGAGCTGGACCGCGTCGTCGAGGCCGGCGACCACCTCCTGCTGTTCGGCCTGGTCACCGACTTCGGCCGCACCGACCTGCCGCCGCTCGTCTACGCCCACCGCACGTTCGGCACCCACTCCCGCTTCGCCGAGCGGCCCCGCCCGCTCATCACCGACCAGATCGCCGCCTGCGCCCGCTGACCCGCCCGGAAAGGACACCGCCGTCATGACCCTCGCGACCGAACGGCCCACGGCCGACCAGGTTCTCGCCCGCATCGCCGAACTCCAGCCACTGCTGGAAAAGAACGCCGCCCAGGGCGAAGCCGACCGGCGGGTCGTCGAAGAGAGCATCACGGCACTGACCGACGCCGGCGCGTTCAAGATCGCCCAGCCGCGCCGCTACGGCGGTTACGGACTGCCGGTGCGCGCGATGCTCGACGTCTCGTCCGCGGTCGCCGAAGCCGACGGCGGCACCGCGTGGGTCGTCGCGCTGAGCAACGTCTGCGCGTGGCTCGCCGGGCTCTTCAGCGTCCAGGCCCAGGACGACATCTGGGGCGCGAACCCCGACGCGAAGGTGTCCGGCGTGCTCGCCCCGACCGCCGAGACGACCAAAGTGGACGGTGGCTGGCGCGTGACCGGGCGCTGGTACTACAACTCCGGCTCGTGGCACGCCGACTGGGCGGGCCTCGGCATCCCGCTGACCGACGAGCGCGGCGAGGTCGTCGACCAGGGCATGGCCCTGCTCCCCCGCACCGACCTCGGCTTCGAGGACACCTGGTTCGTCGCCGGGATGCGTTCGTCGGGCTCCAACTGCCTGATCGCCGACGACGTCTTCGTGCCCGGGCACCGGGTGATGTCGGTGCCGCCGGCGATCGGCGGGCAGTACCCGAACGGCGAGCCCGAGGAGGACCTGTTCCGGGCCGCGCTCGTCCCGGTGCTGACGCTGGTGCTGGCCGGGCCGCAGCTGGGCCTCGGCCGCAAGGCGCTGAAGCTGGTCAAGGAGAAGGCCGGCCGCAAGCCGGTCTCCTACACGACCTACGCGACCCAAGCGGACTCCGTCGCCTTCCAGCTCCAGCTGGCCGAAGCGGCGATGCGGATCGACACCGCCCACCTGCACGCCTACCGTGCGGCCGACGACATCGACGCGGCGTCGGCGGGCACGTACCCCGGCGTCGAAGCCCGCGCGCGGACCCGCGCCGACACCGGCTGGGCCGTCGAGAACATCACCCGCGCGGTCGACATCCTGCTTTCGGCGCACGGCGCGGGAAGTTTCGCCGACGTCAACCCGTTGCAGCGGATCTGGCGCGACTCCGCCGTGGCCGCCCGGCACGCGATCGCGGCGCCGGCGGTCAACTACGAGGTCTACGGCAAGGCGCTGCTCGGGCGCGAAGACCAGATCACCCCGCTCGTCTGACCGGAGGGACCCGTCATGAGCCTGCACCGCCTCACCAAGATCGCCATCGGCGTCCCGGACGTCGACGAGACCGCCAAGTACTACACGGAGTTCGGCCTGACGCCGACCGCGTCCGGGTTCGCCACCGCCGACGGTGGCGAACAGCTCGAACTCCGGCAAACCCCGCAGCGCCGGCTGCTCACCCTCGGCATCGGGGCCGACGACCCGGACGACCTCGGCCGCATCACCGCGTCGCTGGCCCGTCTCGACGTCGAGAGCCGCAGCGAAGGCGAGTCTCTGTACACAAAGGACCCGAGCACCGGGCTCGACGTCGTCGTGTCGGTCGCCTCGCGACTTCGCCAGGAACCGCCGGAACCGGTGGCCTACAACGGGCCCGGTTCGACCCGGCGGGCGAACACCCGGGCGCCGGGCATCGACCGCGAGTCCGCGGTGCGGCCGCGCAAGCTCGGGCACGTCGTGTTCGGCTCGACCGACCAGGCCGCGACGCAGCGGTTCTTCACCGAGGGCCTCGGGTTCAAGATCAGCGACGAGGCACCTGGTTTCGCCTCGTTCATGCGCTGTTCGACCGACCACCACAACGTGCTGGTGCAGCAGGCGCCGGTGAGCTTCCTGCACCACACGTCCTGGGAGGTCGACGACGTCGACGAGGTCGGCCGCGGCGCCACCGCGATGCTCGAGGGCCACCCGGAACGCCACACCTGGGGCCTGGGCCGGCACTACATCGGCTCGAACTTCTTCTGGTACCTGCGCGATCCCGCCGGCAACTTCTCCGAGTACTACTCCGACATCGACTGCATCCTCGAAGACCAGCTCTGGGAGCCCCGCGTCGTCGCCGGCGAGAAGAGCCTCTACGCGTGGGGCCCGCCGCCCCCGCCGTCGTTCCTGGCGCCGGAGGACCTGGCGGACCTGATGACCGACGCCCACGACGGCGCGTGAGCGAGCGGATTCACTTCCCCTGGAACATGGCGACCAGGCCGCGCGGGGTGTCATCGCCGTAGAGCAACTCGTGGAGCTCGTCGCCGTCGGCGGCCGCCTCGGCGCTGCGGACGAACATGGCCTGCTCGAACCCGGCGAGGGCGGCCTCGACGTCGTCGTGTGCGGCCAGCGCCCGGCCGAGCTCGGCGCCGTCGAGCATGGCCAGGTTCGCGCCTTCGCCGTTCGGGGCGGCGAGGTGGGCGGCGTCGCCGACGAGCGTCACGCTCGGCACGCGGTCCCACCGGTGCTCGACCGGCAGGGTGTGCAGCGGGCGCAGGACCGGCGCGGTGTCGCTGTCGGTGATCAGTGCGGTCAGCTCCGGGGCCCAGCCCTCGAACTCCCGCGCGGTCCGCTCGGTCGCGGCGGCCGCGTCGGTGAAGTCGCCGAACCACTGCACCGGCTCGGTCAGCGCCACGTAGGCGTGCAGCGTGTCGCCCTTTTCGCGGTGGGCCTGGATCCCCTTGCCGGGGGCGAGCGCGAACAGGGCGCCGCCGCCGACCGCCTTCGCGGCGGCCGGGTGCCGGGTGTCGGCGTCGTACAGGAAGGTCTCGACGTACGACCGGCCGGTGTACTCGGGGGTCGCCGCCGAAAGCAGCGGCCGGACCTTCGACCACGCGCCGTCCGCGCCGACCAGCAGGGTCGTGGTGACGGTGGTGCCGTCGGCGAAGGTCACTTCGTGCCGACCGCCGCCCAGCGCGCGGACGCCGCCGACCTTGTGTCCCCAGTGGACGGTGCCGTCGGGCAGCGAGTCGAGCAGGAGCTGCCGCAGCTCGCCGCGTTGCACTTCCGGGCGTCCTCCGGTGCCGTCGTCGGGCTCGTCGTAGCGGATCGAGCCGTCGCGGTCGAGGATCCGGGTGGCCTGGTGCCCGTCCAGGACGAGCGCGCGGAACCCGTCCGTCAGGCCGGCCGCTTCGAGGGCGACCTGGCCGTTGTGGTCGTGGATGTCGAGCATCCCGCCCTGCCCGCGGGCGGTCGGGGACGGCTCGGCCTCGTAGACCGTGACTCCGATGCCGTGGACGTGCAGGACGCGAGCGAGGACGAGGCCGCCGAGCCCCGCGCCGATGATCGTGACGTTCATGATGCCTCCTTATGGAATGTCATTCCAGTTTGGAACAGCGTTCCAGGCATGTCAAGATGAGGCATGACACCACGCACCCGCCGGCGCGCCGAGGCCCTCAGCCGGGACCGGATCGTCGAGGCGGCGGTCGAGCTGCTCGACACGTCCGGCGAGGCCGGGCTGACGTTCCGGACGCTGACCGAACGCCTCGCCACCGGAGCGGGGGCGATCTACTGGCACGTGGCGAACAAGGACGAGCTCCTGGCCGCGGCCACCGACGGCGTCCTGGCCACCGCGCTGGCGGCGGACGCCCCCGGCCCGCCCCGCGACCGGGTGCGCGCGGTGGCGCTCGGCCTGTTCGACGCGATCGAAGGGCACCCGTGGCTGGCGACGCAGCTGGCGTTGCAGCTCTCGCGGGGCACGGTGCCGCCCCGGATCTTCGAAACCATCGGCCGGCAGGTCCGCGCGCTCGGCGTGCCGCAAGGCCACTGGTTCACCACGACCTCGGCGCTGGTCAGCTACCTCCTCGGCGCCGCCGGCCAGAACGCCACGAACGCCCGGAGCGCGGGGCCGCACACGAACCGGGACGAGTTCCTCGACGCGGTGTCGAGCGCTTGGGAGGAATTGGATCCGGCGGAGTACCCGTTCACCCGGGCGGTCGCGGCGGAGCTGCGCGGGCACGACGACCGCGAGCAGTTCCTCGCCGGGGTCGACCTCGTCCTCGCCGGCATCACGGCCGTCCACCTGCCCGCCGGACCGGGCTAGGACCCTTTCCGGTGGTGCGGACGGTGCCGCATGTCTTGAATGACTCATTCCGGTCGTGGGAGGTCAGGGTCCCGGCAAAGTCACGGCCGCGCGCGGAGTCGGGTGTCGCGAATGAGTCATTGGGGGCGTCGGAGGTCCCGAATGACTCATTCGCGACGTTCGGCGCGGGTTGGCGACGTCATGAACGACTCTTTCCTGCCGTCCAGCGTCATGAACGACTCTTTCATGACGTCCCGCCCGGCCAACGCGACTTGCCGGAGCCCTGGTGGCAGAGGTCCTGAATGACTCATTCAAGACGTTTGGCGCCCCCGGAGCGACCGGAGTGGCACTCGGTGCCAGTACCACCAGCGCCGGTCAGCCGCGCAGGACCGCGCCCACCTGGGCGACGACCTCGTGCAGGGGGGTCGCCGTGGTGAGGACCGCGACCACCGTGGCCTCGTCGCGGCCCGGGGCCCGGAACGCGTCGGCCACCAGCGCGAACGCCTCGGCCGCGGCGGCCTTGATGTCGCCGGTTCCGCCGGCGCGCAGCCAGCGCCGGAGGACGTGGTTGTTGGCGGCCGCGATGGCCGCCGCGGCGACGGCCGCGCGCAGGCTCGCCGTCTCGTCGCCCTGTTCCTCGAACCGGCCCTGCAGGTAGCGCGCGAGCACCCGCTGGTAGCGGTCGACGGTCGCGACCTCCTTGTCCCGCACCGAAGGGACCGTGCGGGTCAAGGCGAACCGCTTGAGCGACACGTCGAGATCGTCGGCGTAGGAGTCGAGCACCAGGCCGACCGCGGCGCACGCCACCTCGACCGGGTCGCGCGCGGGGTCGGCGGCGGCGAACTCCTCCTCCATCTCCGCGACGATCTCGTCGTGGTTGGCGAAGAGCACGTCGTCCTTGGCGTCGAAGTAGCGGAAGAACGTGCGGCGCCCGACACCGGCGGCGGCCGCGATGTCGTCCACCGTCGTGGCCTCGTAACCGTTGGCCGCGAACAGGTCCACGGCCGCGGAGGCGAGGGCGCGGCGCAGCTGCCGCCGGCCGGCGGGGGTCGCCCCGACCCGGGTGGCCGGCGCGCGGCGCGGCGAATCCGTCATGGCCGGACGGTAGCAGCCATGCTTGCTAGCGGCACTGAGTGCCGTTAGGCTGACAGCATCACCCACCCCGTGGAAAGGCGTCGACGATGTCGCTCGACCAGCAGGTGCCGGCGAGCACCGCCGCGCCCCGGGACCCGGCGGGCGACCGGGTCGACGCCTTCTACGGCCGCCTCTTCGGCTGGCCGGTGAAATGGCGCGGCGTCCACCCGTTCCTGGCGCTGGAGAACGGGATCTGCGCGGTGACCCTGCCCAAGCTCAGCGCCGGCCCGGTCCTGACCCGGCTGGCGGCGACGGGCTGCCAAGGGCCGGCCATGCACCTCCCGACCCAGCACGGCCCGCGGGTCGCGCTCCTCGCGGAGACCGACGGCCTGATCCCCCCGCGCTCGGCGTTGCCCCGGAACGTCGAGGTGCTCGCGTGGGGAACGCTGCTCCCCTTGCCCGTCGGCGCCCGCCGCGTGGACGTCGCGACGGAGTGGCTTTCGCCGCCGGATCCGCAGCAGCGATGGTTGCCGAGCCTGGGTGCGGTCCTCGCGGGCCTCCCCGAGCGCCGGTAGCCCGGACGGGAAAACGGTTCGACGGCTTCGCGGGGTCGGTGACACAGTGCGGACCATGGGGAACGTCGAGCTCCTGACCGCCGCGGACGTCGAGCTCATGCAGGGCTTGGCGCAGCGGGTCACCGCCACCCACCCGGACCTGGTGAACAGCGACGCGTCGTACGGCGAGCTGGCCTGGAACTGGGGCCGGGGGCACGCCGCCGACGGCGCGCACTGGCCGCGCCGGCTGTGGTTCTCCGGCGGCGAACTGGTGGCGTGGGGCTGGGCCCAGCTCCCGCGCCGGGTGCGGCGCAACGACGGGTCGGTGAAGGACGTCACCGGCGCGTACCTGGCCTGCCAAGTCCACCCGGAGCACGCGCGACTGGTGGACGACGTGATCACCTGGTTCGACGCCACGGCCGGGAACATCGAGCGCACGGTGCTGCCGGGCGCCGCCGACGAGTTCGCGTCGAAGCGCTGGGCCGCGCACGGCTACGAGACCGACCCGGCCGCCCTCGGCGACACCGGGTCCTGGACCCAGCTCAACGAGCGCGACCTCATTGAGATCGAAGAGCCGGTGCTGCCTAAGGGATTCCGGTTCCGCACCGCGGACGAGGCGGGACCGGCGGCCGCGGTCCAGGCCCATGTGGACGCCTGGGCTCCCTCTTCGTACACGGCTTCGAGTTACGAAGGAGTCCGGCGGACGCCGGCGTATCGCGGCGACCTGCACGTGCTGGTGGAGGCACCGGACGCGACGATGGCGGCGTCGGCGATCCTGTGGCTCGACGAGGTGAACGAGACCGTCGAGTTCGAGCCGGTCGGAACGCACCCGGGCCACCGGCGCCTCGGGCTGGGGCGGGCGATGCTGCTGCACGGGATGCACCGCGCCCGGGCGGCGGGCGCGCGGCACGCGACCGTCGCCTGCCTCGGCGCGCCGGGCCACCCCAAGGCGCGCGGGCTGTACTACGGCGTCGGCTTCCGGGAGATTTCGCGGGACGCGCCGCTGATCAAGACCCCGAGCTGAGCTCCGCCGCTCGGTCCGCGGTGCGGTGGAGCCACGGGTTGCCCGCGGTGAGCCGGGCGGTGAAGCCCGTCTCGTCGCGGTGCAGGGCCACCTCGCTGCAGATCTGGTGCGCGATCCACAGCCCGCGGCCGCCGATGTGGCGGTCGGCGGGCAGCAGGCCGGCGAACGGGTCGCTCGGGCCCTCGCCGGTGTCGTGCACCGTCACGACCAGGTGGTCGGTGTCCGCCCAGACCCGCATCGCGATCGGCGGGCGGCCGTGGCGCACCGAGTTGTCCACGATCTCGCTGACCGCCAGGACGAGGTCGTCGATCTCCGCCGCGGGCAGGCCGGTCCGGTTGACCTCGAGCACGGCCCGGCGGGCGGCCGAAGGCTGCGGGTCGGTGAGCTCCACGAGCGGGGCGGTGTGCTGGATCGGGTACGGCGTCATCGGCCGCGGGCCGGCCAGGAAGGCCGGCGGGTCGACGTAGCCGGCGTTGCTGCGGTGCCCGCCGCCGGGCGTGGCGACGAACGGGTGCGTCCGGGCGACGTCTTCGAGCACGTGGCGCGGGGTGGTCCGCGTGTCGTAGGCGCACATGCTGCGCAACGGGAACTCGTCGTAGGCGTGGTTGACGGTGGCCTCGTAGCGGGCCCACCCGTCCCACGACGTGTCGATCGCCGCGCGCGGGATCTCCCCGAAGATGCGGATGCCGGCGGCGCCGTCGGCGACGAGCCCGGCCATCATCTCGCGGTAGGACTTGATCGCGACGGCGGGCCGCGCGTAGAGGTCGTCCGTCGCCAGGTACCGCGCGTCCGCGGCGGGGGCGAGCGCCCGGCGCACCAGCTCGGCGCGGTCCGGTTCCAAGGACACGAAGGTCGGTTCGCCCGCGGTCAGGCCGGCCTCGAGGAACGGCACGGCGACGGCGAGCAGTTCGGCGTCGGAGCGGTAGTGGACGGCGGCGTGGTCGTAGCCCCTCGGGGCGAGCCGCGAGTCGGCGGTCATGCCGCACGCTCCACGCGGACCCCGGTCAGGCCGAACAGCTCGAGGAGGCGGCCCGGCGTGCTCAGCCGCGTCCGCAGGACTACCGTCGTGGCGTGACGCTCGCCGTAGTCGGCGCCGTCGCACAGGCTGCGGTGGCGCACGGCACCGCGGCGGAAACCGTCGGCGAACCGGCCGTCGGCCCCCAGCCGCGCGGTCAGCGAAGCCTCGTCACCCGGGGCCACGTAGCGCACCCGCTCCCCCGCGGCCAGGGAATCCCGCGCGGGGACGGTGAACCCGGCCCGCCGCCGGAAGCCGCGGCACACGTGGCTGCGCACCGGCGAAGACGGCTCGCTGTCCGGCTGTGTCGGCATCTGCACGCTCCGAGGGTACGCGACACGAGCACTCGGGCCGGCCTGTGCTTCGGGCTGATCGAGGCGGCGCCGGCCGACCCGGGCGGGCGCGGCGGTGGCTCGGCTGAAGCGGCACCGAGGTTCGCACCGCGCTACCCCAGGACGTCGCGGGTCAGCTCGAGGTGGCCGTGGTGTTGGCCAGCTCCTCGTACACGTGCTGCAGTGCACCACCTTGCGAGCGGCCCGCCGGGGTGCCGGCGTACTTGGCCGGCGCCGGCGCACGCAGCGGCTCGGTGGGCTCGGCCACCGTCAGGTCGGCGCGCAGCTGTTCTTTCGCGGCGGCGACGCGCTCGATCAGTCCGGCCACCGGACCCGACGCCGTGAACTCGGCGTCCCGGTCGCGCTCCACCGCGCGGCCGGCGACCAGCGAGCCGGCCCAGAACTCGAGCACGCCGAGGCAGTGCGTCACGATCGCGTAGGGCGTGTTCGCCCCCGGCAGCGGCGGCCGCCGGTTGGCGCGCTCGTCGCCCAGCTCCGCGAGGATCGCCGCCATCCCGTCCAGGGCCCGGCCGGTGAACCACAGGTAGTCCTCGTCGCTGATCCGCATCGTGCTCCCTCATGCGTCGAAGCCGGTGCCGCCGACCCTACGTCGCCGCCCCGGCGTGGCTGTGGATCGGCTTGAGAAACGCGCCCGCCGCTCGCCGTGGCGCGGTCGCGCGGCCCAGGATCGGAGGCATGGTGGTCCTCTCCGAACGAAGAAGCCTTCGGCCTTGTTCGTCTCGTCGGCGATGGAGCCCTCGACGATCAGGATGAACGGGTCGAGCTCCCCGCGGGCCGCGCGGTGCCACCATTCGATGAAGCTGTCCGAGCCGCCGTCGGGTGCCAACCCGCTGCGACACAGCAGGTCGCGGCCAGATGTGTCTCCCCGGCGCCGGTGCCGGACACTACTGTCCACGAGGGCGGCGAAAAGACCGGAGAAACGATTGCGTCCAGGTGTTCGAAGAACAAATTACCACCGTTTCCGCACGGTAGGCGGAATTGTTTCGACCCGCGCGGAACGGGAAGGTCCGGAGCGGGCGCGGCGGCCGGCTCGACCGTACGGATTTCGCGGCCGCCGCCGGAAGGTGCCGTTCGGCCCTGGTGGCGGGGTCATCCGCTCTCCGGGCGGGCGCACAAGCGAAAGGGGCGGCCGAATGGCCCCGTGGGCACATTCGGCCGCCCCGCACATCGGCCCGGTCAGGACGAGACTTCCATCTCCAATCCCATGATCCGGACGGTACGCCGGCGGCGAAGCCAGCCTCGGGCGGGTGCGCCGTCCGGGAACTCGTCGAGAAAAGCCTTGCGCTGCGCCGAGGTCGTCGACCGCCAGCGCATCGCGAGCACCGGGCGGACCGGTGCGATGAACGGGCGCACCCGCTCGTGCGCCCCGGCCAGCCGGATCTCGTAGTCGCCGTCGGGCCGGTACGCGAGGTCCAGGTCGATCAGCGGCTCGGCGCCGCCGGCGCGGTGGTGGCAGCGCGAAAGCACCCGGGCGAGCTCGTCCAGCGCGACGTGCAGGGTGCAGGGCATCTGGTCCTGCCAGCGGCCGAGACGCGGGGCGTTCACCGCCGCCGCCGTGACGTCGGCCGCGAGCACGACCAGGGCCCGGACCGGCGTCCCGGCGAGCTCGACGCGGATCCGCCTGCCGTCCGCGTCGACGGAGAAGCGGAGCACCCGGTCGGCCACGACGGCACCCGACCGCCGCCGCACCCACTCCTCGACGGCGTCGGGCGAAGGGCAGGACGACACGAAGGTGAACGCGAGCTCGTCGCCGGCGAGGTTCATCGCCACCGGGAACAACGAGCCGAGGTCGTGCATCAACGCCGTGCCGATGACGAGTGCGGCGCGGGAGCCGCCTCCGGTCATCGCCCTCTCCTCCCCCGAGCTACACCTGCAGGTCGGCTTCGATGCGCTTGAGGTAGTGGCGGGCCAAGGCGAGGTTCGCCCGCTCCCGGTCCAGCACCAGGTACAGGAACAGCGAGTTCCGGGAGGTGTTGATCAACCGGATCAGGTGGTACTGGCGGTGCAACGTGATCAGGATGTCCTCGATGGTGTCGTTGAGCGCGAGCGAGGACATCACCCGCAGCTTCGCCCGCACGACCTCCGTGTTGCCGGCCGCGGCGACCTCCAGGTCGAGCCACTCCCCGCCCCCGCTGGTGCCGAGTGACATCCCGCTTTCGTAGTCGACCAGCGCGACGCCGACAGCGCCGGCGATGGACATGGCTTCCTTGAGCGCGGTGTCGATGTTCATCATCATCCTGCAACCTTTCCGTTGAACTGCCTTGCTACGCGGCCAGGATCGTGCCGATCCGCTCGATGACGGGCCGGGACTCGAAGAGGAGGCGCCCGACGTTCAGGCCCTTGTCCCCCAGGACGACCATCAGCGCCAGCCGGCCCACGGCGTAGACGGCCATGTAGCCGTCGCTGCCGAACACGACGGTCTGGCTGAGCGTGCCCTTGCCCGTCATCTCGGCGGCCTGGCGCGCGATCCCGAGATCGGCCGCGGCGAGCGCGGAGATCTTCGCCGGGTCGATGTAGTCGGCCGCGTCGGCGATGATCGGTATCCCGTCGACCGCGGCGAGCACCGTGCCGGTCACCCCCGCCACGTTTTCCCGGAGCTTTCGCAGCTCGGCGGCCAGTGCGTCGAAGTCCAATTCCCTGTTCTTTCTTTCGGAATGACTGATCGGCCCGGACGGGCTCGGTCACTCCGGACGAAGTCATGAGCAAACCGGTGGCCGAAAAGATGATCAGCCGTTCGGGTTGCCCTGCCGCGGGGGACCCTACAGCCACCATCACTTCACGCCGGATGGCCACCCTTCGCCTTTACACGATCGGGTGAAGCGCGCAGTTTGCTGTAACCAAAGAGAGAATTCACCGACGGGAGCGATGTCCATTGATCACGCCGAAGGCGGCGTCGGTGTTCCGAATTTTCGGCGGGGCGTCTGAAATGCGCTTATGCCGCCGGAAGTGCCCGATCACGGTTGTATCTCTGCGTGACCGGGAGTTCACTTTCGCCCATTCGCCGCGCGGGGCGGCCGGCCACCTCAAGCCGCTTGGTGACCGGCGTCCAGTTCCGCGTGCAGGCGCTCGCGGTCGATCGCGTTCTCCCACTTGCCCACCACCAGCGTCGCGACGCAGTTGCCCGCGATGTTGGTGAACACGAACGCCGCCGACAGGACGCTGTGCACGCCCAGCACCAGCGCGATGCTGCTCACCGGGATCGTGTGGGTCGCGGTCAGGGTCAGCGCCAGGACCGCGATCGCGGAGCCGGACACGCCCGCGCCGCCCTTCGAGGTCAGCAGCAGCACCAGCAGCAGGCCCAGCTGCGCCTGCCAGCCCAGGTCGGTGCCGGTGGCCTGCGCCAGGAACACGCTCACCGCTGCGAAGTACAGGCACGTGCCGTCGTGGTTGAAGCTGTACGCCGTGGGCAGCACCAGCCCGACGACCGGCTCGTCGACGCCGAGCTTCTTCAGCTTCGCCGTCAGCTGCGGGAAGACGCTCTCCGACGAACTGGTGCCCAGCACCAGGATCAGCTCGGCGCGGAAGTAGCGCATCATCTTCAGGAGGCTGAAGCCGCCGTAGCGCGAGACCGGCCACAGGACCAGCACGAAGAACAGCACGACGATCAGGTAGAACACGCCGATCAGCTTGCCGAGTGGCAGGAGCGTGCCCAGGCCGTAGCGCGACACCGTGTAGGCGATCGCCCCGAAGGCCGCAATCGGCGCGATCCGCATGACCTTGCGGATGATCCAGAACAGCGCCTGCTGGACGTGGCCGACGAAGTCCAGCACCGGCTGGGCCTTCTCGCCCAGCGACGCCAGCCCGCACGCGAACAGCACCGAGAACACCAGTACCTGCAGGATCTCGCCCTCGGCGAAGGCCTGCACCGCCGACGTCGGCACGAGGCTGACCAGGAAGTCGTCGAACCCCTCCGACTTGGCCGGCGCGGTGGCGGTACCGCTCGCGTGCAGCGTGGCCGGGTCGATGTGCATGCCGGCGCCGGGCTTGAGCACGTTGACCACGACCAGGCCGATCACCAGCGCGATCGTGGTGATCACCTCGAAGTACACGAGCGCCTTGACCGCGATGCGGCCGACCTTGCCGAGGTCCCGCACGCTGGTGATGCCGTGGGTGACCGTGCAGAAGATGATCAGGCCGACCACCATCTGGATCAGGTGGATGAAGATGGTGCCGAGGAACTGGAAGTGGTGGCCGACCGAGGGCGCGAGCGCCCCGACCAGCACCCCCGCGGCGACCCCGACGAGGACCTGGAACGCCAGGTCGCGGTAGAAGGGCTTGCGGGCGCGCGCGGGGGCGCCCGTGGAGAGGGTTTCGCTCATCGTCTTTCCGGTTTCTCCGTTGAATGTCCGGCTCGGTTCAGCCCGCTTCGACGCCCAGCACGTCCCGGGCGGGCGCGAACACCTCGTCCACGTCGAGCCTTCGCGGCAGCAGGTCCTGCTCCAGGCAGGCGTCGATGATGATCTCCAGCGGGCGGCGCAGCCGTTCGAAGCCGAACAGCGTCGGGCTCGGGGTTCCCGCCGGCCGGGCCACCGTGGCGTCCGCGCGGCGCAGCAGGTCGTAGGCCTCGCGGACGGCGCCGGGATCGCGGCGGGCGACCGACGCCCCGGCGACGACCATGTGGTTGACCGGCATGAATCCGCTGCGCTGCCACCATTGCGTGTCGCGGGCGACGGCGTCGGGGACGACCGGGACGAACTCGTCACCCTCGGGCAGGTCGTTGCCGAGGATCGTCGCGTCGATCCGGCCCTCGCGCAGCAGATCGACCAGCGCCGTGTCGCCGATGCCGTGCTCGACGAAGGGCGGGTCCTGGTATTCGCGCACGTGCGCGCCGTCGCGGGTGATCCAGTGGATGTCCTGGGGCGCGAGCCCGAAGTCCTCCGCGAGGTGGGCGCGGACCCACATGCCGGTGGTCTGCGCGTAGGCGCGCACCCCGACGCGCCGGCCGGCCAGCTCTTGCGGCGCCACCGGCCGCGAAGCGTGCGCGATCAGGCAGGCGCGCTGGAAGCGTGCGGCGACCACGACCGGCAGCAGGACCACCGGGCGGCCGTGGGCGATCGCCTGCAGCGCCGTGACGACGGCCAGCTCGGACAGGTCGTAGGCCTCGTCGCGCACCATCGGCGCGAAGGCCTTGTGCACCGGCTTGACGGTCTGGAAGTCCAGCCGCACCGAAGAGCTGACGACGTCGCCGTTCTTCAGCGGCGCGGTGTGCGGGTAGTCGGCGAGGACGGTGCGCAGGTCAGGCACGGCGGCCGCCCGCGACGGCGACGGCCGGGTAGAACTTCGCGGCCGTGCCGCCGAAGACCTGCTCCTGGTCCACTTCGGACAGACTGGCCACCGCTTCCCGTGCCTCCGCCAGGATATTCGCCGGAGTCCCTTCCGCGGCCGGGAAGTTGGAGCCCCAGGCGATGCGGCCGGCGCCGTACGCGCCGACCAGCTCGGCGAGGAAGTCCGCCGGGGTCGACGCCCCGGCCGCCGACGCGGCCAGCGCGCGGTGCGTGAGCTTGAGGTGGACGCCGGGGAACCCGGCCATCTCGAACAAGGCCCGCGCGGCCCGGAAGGGCTTGCCGTCGGACAGGTCGGGGCGCGCGCAGTGGTCCAGCAGTACCCGCACCCCCGGGAAGCGTTCGAGCAGCCGCCGCAGCGCGGGCAGGCCCTGGATCGTCATCTGCAGGCACACCGGGATGTCCTGCTCTTCGGCGTGGGCCCAGGCGGGGAAGGAGTCCTCGTGCCCGAGCCAGTCGCCCTGGCCGGGCATCGTCGTCCCGGTCGTGAACAGGCGAAAGCCGGACAGGCCCTCGCCCTGCCAGTGCCGGATGCGCGCCACGGCGTCAGGGGCGAGCGCGTCGATCGAGTACACGCCGGCGAACCGGTCGGGGTGCGCGCGCACCGCCTCGGCCACGTAACGGTTGTCGTGTCCGTACACAGTGGACGCCTGCACGACGACGGCCTTGGCGATGCCGGCCTGGTCGAGCGCCCGTACCAGGCCGTCGATGTCGACCGGGTGGGCGAGCGACCACTCGGACCGGCGGCCACCGATCGGGTCCGGCGGGTAGCGGCCGGTGTCCGGCGAGATGACGTGGGTGTGCGTGTCGATGACGTCCATGGGCTCTCCTGGGCTCGCGAACCGGGCGGAAGACGCCGGCGGAACGCGGGGAAGCCTACAGCGATCGTTAACAATTTTGTTCTCGATAGTCAGCACAATCTGGGGTGCGGTCGTGGCGATGATTTGCGCCCCGATGTCAGCGCCACTTTTCGCGCAGCGGTTGTGGTCCAAGTCACTCGACCACGTCGCGACGCCGACTCGGCCAAATCCGGCGAAAACCCCGCGGTGGTGCAAAAACCGAGCGGCCGGGACGACGTCCGCGATGGTCGCGTCCGCCGTCCCGGCCCGAGGCCCGCTAGGACGCGTAGCCGTCGTGGAGGCGGAACTTCGTGATGTGGGCTTGCCGGCCGAGGGGCGTGAGGTCGAGGTAGCTGTAGGTGGTGACGAGCGGGTCGAGACCGCGTTCGTAGGTCGAGTACGTGTGGTGGACGTCGTCGCCGTCGCGGAAGAAGACGCTCAGGCCCTGCCACTCGCCCTCGGCGTACCAGGGCGTGCCCTTGTCGATCAGCGTGGCCTTGTCCTTGTAGTTGTACTCGACCGGCGCGACGGACTCGTCGGTGGTGACGTGGTAGTCGTAGTTGAAGTCGCTGCCGAGGGACGAATACCACGGGACGCTCCAGCCCATGCGCTCCCGGAACGCCGTCAGCTTCCCGATCGGCGCGCGGGACACGAGCGCGACCGTGGTGTCGAGCGCGTGCAGGTGCTCTTCGTGGGCGATGTTGTCCACCAGGAGCGAGCAGCTGTTGTGGCCTTCGGTGTCGTCCGGGCCGAACATGAAGTGGTAGACGACGAGCTGGCGGCGGCCCTCGAACAGATCGAGGAGCCGCACCTTTCCACCGGGCCCTTCGAAGACGTAGTCCTCGTCCACCTTGACCATGGGCAGCTCGCGACGGCGCGCGCTGAGCGCGTCCCGCCGCAGGGTCACCTCCTTCTCCTGCGCGAGGAGTTCCTTGCGGGCCGTCAGCCACTCTTCCCGCGATACGACGCGGGGCAGGTTCACCATCGGTTGTTCTCCGGATCCGGTTCGGGCACGCCGGGTGCGTGCCTCCCCGGACCGACAAGGCGCGGGGCCGGAATGCATCGGCTCAGGCCAGCAGCGCGCACAGCAGGGCCATCCCCCAGCCCATGACCGCGTCGGCGGCCGGCCCCGCGGCGCGGACGCGGGCGGCCTGCCCGAGCCGGACCGTCCCGGCCGCCGCGAAGACCACGGCCAGGACCGCCGCCGGAGCCGGTGACGCACCCGCGGACATGACCAGCACCATCCAGACCATCGCGGCCGCCATCACGGCGTGGTAGCCGTCGTGGCCCCGCGCACCGGACACGAGCAGGCCCGTGAACCACACCGCGGCGAAGCCGAAGAGCAGGACCTGCGGCGCCGGCGCGAGGTCCATCGTCGCCGGCCAGGCCATCGCGATCATGCCGCCGCACAAGGCCAGGTGCAGGACGCCGCTGACGCGCTGGACGGCCGTGCCCGCGCGGAAGCCGCGGTAGAGGCAGAAGGCGCCGGCGGCGGCGAAGGCGACGGTGAAGATCCAGCGCAGGGCCGGTTCGGGAATCACGCCGGGTCCTTCCTGGTTGCGCTTCCGAGTGTCATGACCGGGTGGACAAGGCACCGACGGCGAACGAACCGGTGAATCCGGCGCCGCCCGGTTGTCCGAACCAGGTACGGACAGGAGAGGACCTGATGGCTGACGAAGACTTCTGGCGGCTGGCGGATCCGTACCGCCGCGAGCTGCTCGCCCACTGCTACCGCCTGCTGGGCTCGTTCCAGGACGCCGAAGACCTGGTGCAGGACACGCTGCTGCGCGCGTGGCAGGCCTACGACGGCTTCGAAGGGCGCGCGTCCCTGCGCACCTGGCTGTACCGGATCGCCACCAACTCCTGCCTGAACGTGCTCAAGAGCGCCCGGCGGCGGGTGCTGCCGTCCGGGCTCGGAGAGGGGACGGAGACGGCCGGGCCGCTGCCCCGGATCGACACGGTGTCGTGGCTGGAGCCGCTGCCGACGGCCGGGGACGACCCCGCTGACCTGGCCGCGCTGCGCGACAGCACGCGCTTGGCCGTCGTCGCGGCGTTCCAGCGGCTGCCGGCGCGGCAGCGGGCGGTGCTCATGCTCGTCGACGTCGCCGCGTTCCGCGTGTCGGAGGCGGCCGAGACGCTGGGCATGACGACCACGGCGGCGCGCAGCGCGTTGCAGCGCGCCCGGGCGACGCTGGCCGCCGACCAGCCGGTCCAGGACGAGGTCGCCCCGGACCCGGGACTCGACGACGAAGTCCTGCGCCGTTACCTGAAGGCGTTCGAGGACGCGGACACCGCGGGCCTGGCGGCGCTGCTGCGCTCGGACGTCGAGTACCAGATGCCGCCGATCGCGGTGTGGTTCCGCGGCCGGGACGCGGTCCTGGAGCACCACACCCGCCGGATCTTCGCGTCACCACGGCGGGCCCTGCCGACCGGCGCCAACGGTTTTCCGGCGGTGGGCAGCTACAGCCGGCGGGCGGACGGTTCGTTCGCCGGCCACGGGATCCACGTCCTGGAGGCCGAAGACGGCGTCATCAGCCGGATGGTGGTGTTCCTGGACGAGAAGCTCTTCCCGGCGTTCGGGCTGCCGGAGACGTTGCCGGGCTGACCCCCGAGCCGGGGCGCCGCCTGGGTGCGGCGGCGCCCCGGTCCGGCGCCTAGGCGACGCTCCGCACGGCCAGGCCGAGGACGTCCACCCGGGTGGCGGTGCGGCTGCCCGGCTCGGTCCGGGGCTCCAGCCCTCGCCGGAACTCGGCGAACGCGGGGAGCCGGTCCAGCTTCCCGCCCGCGTTCTCGGCGACGACGTGCACGAAGGTCACCCCGTCTTCGTGCTGGAAGGCCGCGTACTGGATGCCCTCCTCCCGGGCGGCGTCCCGGAGCACGGCTTCGACGAGGCGGCGGTTCTCCGCGGCCGCTTCCGGGCGGGTCCGGTACTGGATGATCATGGCGCTCATCGGGTTCTCCCTGTTCTGCGGGCAGTTCAGGGAGGTGGACAACCCGGCGGCCCCGGCTGCACCGGTGTCGTCCCGGCTGCCGGCGCATTCGCCCCGGACCAGCTGCAAGAGCCGACTGGAGCCCCGTCCGGCCGTGCCGATGCACGCCCGTTCGCGGGCCTCCGGACGCCTCGCATCCGTTGAAAGACAACAAGACTTCGAACATACGTCAGCTGACGGATGTCTGAGACAGCCGCGTCACGAAGCATTGTTCTACGGGGCCCCACGCTCCGGACCTCGACGCCGAGGAGGAGCGATGACGCGTGCTACCACGAGCGTTTCCACCGCTGTGATCTTCGTCTTGGCCATCAACCTCCGCCCGGCCGTCACCAGCCTGGGCGCGGCCCTCCCGGACATCCCGGTCGCCCGGGACCTCATCGCCGCGGTGCTCGTCGCGTTGCCCCTGTGGGCGATCGGGCTCGGTGGCTGGGGGACGCCGTGGCTGTGTGCCCGGGTGGGGACGCACCGGACCGTGACCGTGGCCCTCGGCGGGCTGGTGCTGTCGCTGGCCGGGCGGGTCGTCGGGGGCTCGGTGCCGCTGCTGATCGGGACGGCGCTCGCGTGCCTGTCCATCGCCGTGCTCGGCACCATGCTGCCGATGCTGGCCAAGGGGTCCGCCGCCTTCACCCTCGGGCTCGGGCTCGGCAGCACGGCCGGCGCGCTGGTCACGCCCACCGCCGTCATGTCGTCGTCGTGGCGGCTCGCCCTCGGCCTGTGGGCGATCGTGGCGCTGCTGGCCCACCAGGTGTGGCGGCGCACCCCCGGCGAGTTCGGGGCGCCACCGGCCGCCTCCGGGTCGACGTCGGCGTCGGCCTTGACCATCCACTTCGGACTCATCTCGACGGTGACGTTCCTGGTCATGGGCTGGCTCCCCGGCATCCTGCGCGACGCGGGGGTCCCGCCGACGACCGCGGGCGCGTGCCTGGCGTTGTCGATGGCCATGGGGCTGCCCATGATGTGGCTGGTGCCGGGCTGGACGCGCCGGTGGAGCAACCAGACCCTGCTGGTCGTCGTCCTGGCCGCCCCCAACCTCATCGGCGTGACCGGCCTGCTCGTCGCGCCGGCGGCCGCGCCCTGGCTGTGGGCCGGGGCCACCGGCCTCGGCATGGGGTCGCTCGCGTTCGTCCTGACGACGATCTCGTTGCGCAGCCGGGACAGCTCGCTCTCGCTGTCCGCCGTGGTCCAGGGCGTGGGGTACGTCATCGCCGGCTTCGGCGTGCTGGCCTGCGGCTGGCTGCACACGCAGTCCGGTACGTGGCGAACCCCGCTGCTGCTGGTGCTCGCGATCCTGGCCGGCCAGATCCTCAGCGGGCACGCCGCGGTGTCGCGCGGGACATCGATGCTGCCGGTCTCGCGGGCGTTCACCCTGCGCCGCCCGAGGAACGCTCCGGAGGTCGGGGTCTGACGGAACCCGGGAAGCTCAGCCCAGCGCCGACTGGTGGCGGGCGGCTTCCCGGGCGATGTCGATCCGCGAATGCACGCCGAGCTTGGTCAGGATGTGCGAAACGTGCGTGCTGACCGTGCGCGGGGACAAGTAGAGGCGGGCCGCGATCTGCGGGTTCGACAGGCCTTCGACGACGAGCGCGGCGATCCGGCCCTCGGTCGGGGTGAGGCTGTCCCAGCCGTGCGTGGCCTGGCGGTGCTTCACCGACGGGCCGCGCCGGATGCCGAACGCCCGGAACATGGCGCGCAGCCTCGCCACGTCCCACTGCGCGTCCAGCTTCGCGTAGAGGTCGATGGCGTGGGTGAAGGCGGCCCGCGCCGAACCGCGGTCTTCGGCCCGGGCTTCGGCGAACATGACCGCGGCCGCTTCCAGCGCTTTGGCCTGGGCGAGCGGCCGGCCCGCGTCGCAGTAGCCTTCGGCCGCACGCAACAACATCGTGGCGTCCTGCTCGAGCAGGCCGCGGCAGAACAGGGCCAGCGCCTGGTGGTGCGGAACGGTGGACTCGGCGGCGAGCGCGCGCACCCGGGCCTCGATCTCCACCACGGTCCGCGCGTCGCCGATCATCGCGGCGAGCCGGGCCGCGTCCCCCAGCAGGTCCTCCGCCGCGTCTTCGCCGGCCAGCACGTCGGTCAGCACGGCGAGCGCCCGGTCCGGCGCGCCGGCGTGCTCGAGGGCGAGACTGCGGGCCCGGATCATCGGATCCACGATCCGGTCGCCGATGCGTTCCGAGTACGGCGCCGCGACGTCGAGGTGCCGGCGGGCCGCGGCCGCCTCACCGCGGTGGAAGTGGATGATCGCAGCGACGCCGTGGTCGCAGCACACCACGCTCGGGTCCTTGCGCTCGTCCGGGACGACGTCGACCTCGGCCAGGGCGTCGTCCCACCGGCCCGCGCGCAGCATCACCCGCCCGAGCGCGCTCTGAGCCTGGCTCAGCCGCATCACGCTGCCGGTGCGGTCGGCCAGTTCACGTGCCCGCCCGGCGGCGGCGAGCGCGTCGGTGTGGCGGTCGATCGCGCCGTAGGTGACCGACTGGTTGATGCGCAGCAGCAGGGTGAGGTCGATCAGCTCGGGGTCGCCCCGCACGATGGCCAGCGCGCGCTCGAACAGCGGCAGCGCGCCGTCCCACTCACCCCGCATCATCAAGACCAGGCTCGACACGTGCAGCGCCCACCCGGTCGCCCAGCGATCTTCGGCCGGGCCGAGCTCCACCAGCGCCTTGGCGGCGACCCGGCCCGCGGTGTCGACCTCGCCGAGGTCGAGGTGCGTACGCGCGATGAGCACCAGCATCCGCGCCCGGTGCCGGGCCTGCAGACCCGGCCGGACCAAGGCGTCGTTCAGCGCGGCGAGGGACTCGGCGGAGCGGCCGGTCGCTCCGCGGCACTGCACGACCGTCGTGTGCAGGGCGACGTGCACGTCGGGATCGCGGACGCGATCCAGGGCGCGGCAGGCGATCCGCTCGGCCTGCGCCACGTTGCCCACCCGGTAGTACGCGTCGGCCAGCCGGCAGGCCAGCGCGCCCGTCACGGCGTCGTCGAGCGGCGCGTCCCGCACCGCCCGCCGCAGGAGCGCGACGGCGACCACGGGTGCCTGGCCGGTCAACGGCGCGGCCACGTCGAGCAACCACCGCACGGCCCAGGCGGGCACCGGCACCCGGGTGTCCGTTGTGGACACCATGGGCAGCAGCTGCCGCGCGACCCGCTCCACCGGGGCGCTCGCCTCGGCCAGCGCCCACGCGGCGCCCTGGTGCCAGGCGATCCGGACCGACGTCGGCATCTCGTCGTACAACGCCTCGCGGATCAGCGGGTGCCGGAACGCCAGGTCGTCACCGGCCGACATCAGCACCCCGGCGGTGCAGGCCTCGTCGAGGGCGGGCAGCAGGTCGGCGAGCGGGGTGTTCGTCACGGTCACGAGGTCCGCGACCGAGAAGCCGACCCCGAGCAGCGCCGCGGACCGCAGCACGCCCAGCGCCGGCTCCGTGAGGAAGCCCAGCCGGTCCGCGATCGCCTCCGGCAGGGAGTCCGGCGTGGCCGCGCCGGTCAGCTCCGCGACGCCCGCGGTGTCGACCTCCAGGCAGGAGCTCCTGGTCAGCGCGTCGAGGAGTTCGGTGAGGTACAACGGGTTCCCGGCGGCGCCGTCGGCCAGCCGCGCCAGTTTGGCGCCCGGTCTGCCGCCGGCCAGCGCGGCCACCAGCTCGGCCACCGCCGGTTCCCCCAGCCGGCCCAGCCGCAGCCGCTCGGCGGGCTTGACGATCCGGAAGAGCGACCGCAGGTCGTCGCGGCGCGGCACCGGGCGCAGCACGCCGATCAGGAGCAGCGGGAGCTGCCGGACCGAGCGGGCGAGCCGGCTCCACACCGCCACCGTCGTGCGATCGGCCCACTGCAGCTCGTCGACGACCAGCACCACCGGCCCGTCCTGGCTGAGCTGGTCCACCAGCGCGATCAGCTGCTCGGCGGCCGCGGCGGCGAGGTCGGCACCCATGCCGGTGACCGCTCCGCCCCCCAGCAGCTCGGAGATGGCGTCACGACGGGGATCCCGCGTGGCCGGCGTGATCTCCAGGGCATCCAGGAGCGGGAGCAGCGGCAGCGCCTGCCCGAGCTCGTCACCGGCACCCCAGTACACCTGGCAGCCCGCGTCGGCGGCGGCGGCGCAGCCGGCCCGGACCAGCGCGGACTTGCCGATGCCCGGCTCGCCGTCCACCAGCACGGCGCGACCGCGACCCGTGGCCACGTCACGGATCCAGGTAGCCAGCCGGGACAGCTCACCGTCTCGGCCGACCAGGAGCTCGGTACCGTCCGTGAGCGGTCGCACACAGAGATAGTAGAATGAATTCGGTTTCCCAACAAGAGGTATGGTGGAGCCAACCGGATCGTCGACCGCGCGCCGGCTGGGATTCCCGGCCGGTAAACCTCCATTTCGACAATTTTCCGATTCGTGATCCCACCGTGATTCCCCCGCCCCGCGCCGGTGGATCTCCGGCCGCCGGAGGAACGGTGCGGGCGCATCGCCGGTGGCGAGTGCGACGCCGGATCCCGTCGGCGCGGCCCGCCCGGAAAGAACCGGGCGGAACCCCCAACCCGCCGATGAAACCGCTGGTGGACACGGACTTCATCCTCGCAGCCGTCGCCCGGACGGCTTCCCGGCCGTGACCGTTCCGAGACCGCGGGATAGGCCATTCGAGGATTTCGACACGGGGTGGCCACCCTCTTGCCCACCGCCGCACGGATGACCTTCGCGAATACCTCCGAGATCCCCGAACGCCCGTAGCGGCGACGAAACCGCGGCTGCCGGTAGACGGCCGGTTTCGACAGAGAGAATTTGCGGTGCTCGCCGTTGTTTTCCGCTTCGCCGACGCCCTCGGGGCCACGTTTTCCGCACTTCTCCGCCCGGTCGCCGGACGGGCGTCGGCGACCCGGCAACAGCGGCAGTTCGTCACTCTGAGTGAGCGCCGAGCTCGTGACTCTCCGCACTCACCGCGGCGCGGGCCGGGCCGCGGTGGCACGTCTCCGACCCGGGCGCAGCGCCCTCGAATTCGCGATCCTGATCTTCCCCTCCCCGGGAAATCGGTGCCGCACCCCCTTTCGACCGCGCCGATTCGTAGCACCCTTCGCGGCCCGGTGGTCAACGACAAGATCGTCGATCAAGTATTCACGCCGCCATTACGGTGAAATCCCACTTTCGGCCCGGACCACACATTGTCAAGCGATGTGAGGGTGCCTACAGTGGCCTGCCTGACGCCGGGGAATTATTTACGCGCCTTCCCTGGATTCGGTACATCAACCAACATCTCCGTCTAGGAGCAGGTCTTGTTTGGAATCGCCAGGAGCAGTGGCGGTGTTCGTGCTCGCCACGCCGCGCTGGCCCTCGCGGCTGTCACGGCCGTCACGGTCGTCACCAGCTGCGGCGCACTCGGTTTGAACGATCCGGCCGCCTCATCGAGCGGCGGCGGCCTGGAAAAGCCGACGCTGAAGGTCTCGATCCTGCCCACCACGGACCTCGGGCCGTTCTGGCTGGCCCAGGACGGCGGCTACTTCCAGGCCGAGGGCCTCACCGTCGAGTCCGTCGTCGCCGCCAGCGGCCAGGCTTCGCTGACGAAGTCGATCTCGGGCGAAGCCGACATCGCGTTTTCGACTTATCCCCCGTTCTTCACCGCGAAGAGCACCGGCGCCGCCGACATGCAGCTGATCGCCGACGCGACGTCGGTCAACGCGAAGTCCAATGCGATCGTCACGGTTCCGAATTCGCCGGTGAAAACAATCTTCGATCTGGACGGCAAGAAGATCGCCATCACGGCGAAGAACACCGCGTCGGATCTTCTCACCCGTTCGGTGATGCAAGATCACGGCGTGGGTTTCAGCAAGGTGAAATGGGTGCTGATCCCGCTGCCGAACATCGCCGCGGCGCTGCAGCAGGGTGAGGCGGACGCCGCGTACCTGCCGGAGCCGTACATCACGCAGGCCGCCAAGACGGCCGGCGCGATTCCCGTGATCGACATCAACACCGGGGCGACCCAGGACTTCCCGCTGACCGGTTACGGCGCGACGAAGAAATGGGTGCGGGACAACCCGAAGACGCTGGCCGCGTTCCAGCGCGCGATGCAGAAGGCCACCCACGAGGCCTTGAACGACCGCGCCAAGGTCGAGCCGCTGCTGGTGCGCTTCGCCAAGATCGACGAGGACACGGCCAAGCTGCTCACCTTGCCGGGCTACGGCTCGACGCTGGACTCGCGGCGCCTGCAACGCGTGCCGGACCTGTTGCTGCAGCTCGGCGCCATCCCGTCTCCGATCGACGTGAACTCGATGATCGGACCGCAGGCGGGCAGATGACCCGGCGCCGGATCTCCCGGTGACCCCGCGGGGACCTCGGCCGAAAGGACGAGGTCCCCGGTACCTTCGGCCGAGGCGCCGGCCACCCCCGCTCCCCTAGCTTGATCATCGACCGGGAGCGAGGGAGGCACCATGAAGTCGCGCACCAAACGGTTCGGCGTCGTCGCGGTCGCGGCCGGGGCCGCGGTGGTGGCGGTCGGGGCCACCGTGATCGCCACGGCCGCCGACCCCGTCGCGCCGGAAGTCATCAGCGCGACGGCGGCCGAGGCCGGGCACGAGAACCAGGGCAAGTACACCGCCGGGGACTACGTGCTGAACGTGCACGAACTGAACGACGACGGCGAAGGCATGGGCACGACCATCGGCCCGCACACCGCGTACTACTCGAAGGTCCTGCACGGCAACGGATCCTGGACGCCGACCGTCGTCAAGTTCTCCGTCGGCCGGGACAGCGACGCGCCGATCGTGTTCGCCTACCCGGTCCCCGGGCCGGGCCGGGGCGTCGACTGCGTCGCGTCCGGTACCGAGGCCGCGCCGCGCGTCCGGTGCGAGACCAAGGTCAGTAGCCGAGGGCCGCGGTGACCTCGACCAGCCGGGCGACGCGGCGGGCGGTCGTGAGCGGGAAACAGTGTTCCAACCCCGTTTCCCACTCACGACCGGCCTGGGTCACATGTTCTCCGCGCCCGCCTTCACCGCCTCGCGGATCCGGGCGTACGTGCCGCAGCGGCAGATGTTGCGGATCTCGTCCAGGTCCGCGTCCGTGATCTCCCGGCCCGCCGCCGTGGCCTGGCGGACCTTGGCCACCGCCGCCATGATCTGGCCCGGCTGGCAGTAGCCGCACTGGGCGACGTCCAGCTCCAGCCACGCCTCCTGCATCGGGTGGAGGTCCTTGCCCACCGTCGCGGGCAGGCCTTCGATCGTCGTGATCTCGTCGCTCTCCTTGATGTCGGCCACGCGCACCGAGCAGGGGTTGAACGCCTTGCCGTTGATGTGGCTGGTGCACGCCTTGCAGACGTCCAGCCCGCAGCCGTACTTCGGGCCTTTGATGCCCAGCAGGTCGCGCAGGACCCACAGCAGCCGGAGGTCGTCGTCGGCGTCGACGGTGACCACGCGGCCGTTGACCTTCAGGGTGTGTTGCGGCACGGCGTGCTCCTAGTAGGCGTGGTCGAGGCCGTCGGTGGGCGACGGCGGCGTGGACGGCTGCAGCGGCAGCGGCTCGAAGCCGAGCGTGCCGTGGTTGATCGGGAACGAGGTCGGCATCTTCCCGACCGCACGGGCGTACGCGCAGGCGACGGCGGCGAACGACGGCGCCACCGCGAGTTCACCGGCACCGCTGGGGCTCGACGACGTGTTCGGCATGACGACGACCTGCGTCTCGGGCGGGGTGTTCCACTCCCGGGTGTAGAAGTAGTTGTCCCAGCTGCCTTCCAGCGGGATCCCGTCCTTGATGTGCAGGCTGGACGTCAGGCACATCGCGATGCCGTCGTTGAGCCCGCCGATCATCTGCGCCTCGAGGCCGCGCGGGTTGATCGCGAAACCCGGGTCGACGACCACGAGCGCCTTCGTCACCCGCGGGCCCGTGACGCCGTCGCGAATCGGGCGGTTGACCGTCTCCGGCCGGCAGTCGATCTCCACCAGCACCGCGACCGCGCCGCGGTACTCCGAGTGCAGCGCGATCCCTTGCGCCACACCGGCGGGCAGCGAACGGCCCCAGTTGCCGACCTGGACGGCCTTGTCCAGCACCGCGCGCAGCCGGGCGTCCTTGAGGAACTCGCGGCGGAACGCGACGGGGTCCTTGCCGAACTTCTTCGCCAGCTGGTCGACGACCAGCTCCTCGGCGGTGACCACGTTGGGCGAGTAGATGTTGCGCATGCTGCCGGTGTTGAACTTCAGCGGGATCTCGTTGAGCAGCTGGGTCGTGACGCCGAAGTTGTACGGCGAGGACTGGCTCAGCAGGAAGATCGACTCGGCGAAGCTGAGGTTGCCGGCGATCGGGAGCTTCGCGGCGGTCGCGGTGATCATCTCACCGAGCCCGTGGCTGAACTCCGTCTGCACGCTCGTGTGCCGCTGTTCGAAGCTGACGACGTTGCCGAGCAGGTAGGTCGCCCGCACGCGCGAGACGCACATCGGGTGGATGCGGCCCTGGCGGAAGTCGTCGGTGCGCGACCACATCAGCTTGACCGGCTTGCCCATTTTCTGCGACGCCTCCGCCGCTTCGGCGGCCGCGTCGTGGAACAGGTGCCGCCCGAACGAACCGCCGCCCTGGGTGACGTGCACCTTCACCGCGTCCTGCGGCAGCCCCAGCAGCTTGGCGATCTCCTCCTGAGCGACGATCGGCACCTTGAGGCACGACCAGATCTCCGCGCGGTCCGGGCGGACGTCGGCGATCGCGGCGCCGGTCTCCAGCGGGCTGTTGCTGGCGGCGGCGAAGGTGAATTCGGCGTCGATGTACTGGTTGAGCAGCCCGGGAACGGCCATCGGCAGCTGCGCGGCCTTGAGCTTCTTGAGCACGGTCGCGTCGGACTCGCCGTCGACCGTGCCCGCGCCCCAGGTCACCTTCAGCGCCCGGATCGCGTCGATGCACTGGCCGAAGGTGCGGCCGCGCACCGCGACGCCGTGCGAGATCGCGGCGACGTCGGTGATCCCGGACATCGCCTTGACCTCGGCGGCGTTGAGGATCGCGCGCGGCGTGCCGTTGATCGTGGGCGGCCGGGCGACCATCGTCGGAAGCGCGTCCGGCACGTCCAGGTCGAGGGTGAACTGCTTGGTGCCGGTGACCGCCGCGTGGGCGTCGAGGCGGTTCTGCGGCGTGCCGAGCACCTTGAACTCCGACCGCGGCTTCAGCGTCGCGGCCACGCTGATCGTGGTGGCGGACGCGGCGGCCTTCGCGAGGGAGCCGTAGCTCGCCGTGCGGCCGCCGGAGCCGCGCACGACCCCGCCGGACGTCGTCAGCTGCGACGCCGGCACACCCCACTTCGCGGCGGCCGCGGCGATCAGCCGCTGCCGGGCGATCGCCGAGGCGGTCCGGACCGGCGTGTAGATGCTGCGCATCGAGTTGGAGCCGCCGGTCAGCTGGTTCATCAGCAGCTCGGGGCGGGCGTCGGCGAGCGTGACGTCGATCTTGTCCAGCGGGAGGTCGAGCTCCTCGGCGATCATCATCGCCACGGCGGTGGTCATCCCCTGGCCGACCTCGGCGCGGGGTACGGCGAACGCGGCCCGGCCGTCCGCGCCGATCTGCACGCTGATCAGGCCGGACGTCGGCAGCGCGGCGAGGTTCTGCAGGTCGCCGAGGTCGAAGAGGTCCTCGGGCTGGGGCAGCGACGGGATCGCGGCGTCGGCCTTGCTCGGCGCCAGCTCCGCGCCCCCGACCTGCGCGGCGACGGCGAGCGTCGGCGCGGCGAGCACGAAGCCGAGGAAGCGGCGGCGGGCCATGGAGCGCGGCTCGGACCCGGGTGGTGGGACGGAAGGGTCGTTTTCGGGCATGAGCGGCTGGGACCTCTCGAACGACGGTGTGGGAGAAGCGCGGGCCGGAGCACCGCCGGGCCGGAGTGTTACACACATCACGCCGCCGAATGAAGGAGCTGAGTGCCTACATTTGGCCTAGTGTCGTTGTGCACAGTGCACAGGGGGTGCGAGTCAAGGCACGCGCGGTGGCGGGAGGAAGGGCAGCGCGCGGACGACCAGGGCCAGCTCCAGGGCCAGGTCACCGCCGGTCAGCGACCGGCCGGTCAGCTCTTCGATCCGGTGGATCCGGTTGAGCACGGTGTTGCGGTGGCAGTGCAGCGCCTGCGCCGAGCGGGTCGCCGAGCCACCGGTGCGCACCCACGTCGCGAGGGTCTCCAGCAGCGGGCCGCGCTCGACCGCCCGCAGGTCCAGCAGCCCGCCCAGCCAATTCTGCTGCAGCGACTCGGTCAGTTCGGGCGAGCTGAGCAGCAGTGCTTCGGGAAGCCGCTCGGCCAGGCACACCACGTCGGCCCGGCCCGGCGGCACCGTCCGCATCGCCAGCACCGCCTGGCGGTAGGCCGTGTGCACGGCCGCCAGCCCGTCGACGACCAGCGACACGCCGGCCGGCACGGTCAGCACGGACCCGATCGCGTCGACGGCGTCCGCGACCTCGCGACCCGGCAGCGAAACCAGGCCGACGAGCACGTCCGCGCGCGATTGCCAGGCCGACGCCGACCCGAGGTCCTCCAACGCCGACCCGAGCGGCTCGGCGAAAGCGGCGTCGCCGGGACCGGCGGCCGCGACGACGACGTAGGGCCCCGAAATCGGCAGGCGCAGCGCACGGCCCGCCTCGTAGGCGAACCCCGCGTCGGCCGCCCGGCCCTGCAGCAGCCCTTCCCAGAGCGAGGCCCGCCGCTGCTCGTCCGCGCGGACGAAACTGCGCTCGGCCACGTGGTAGGCCAGCGCCACCTGGGCCGAAGTGGCGTCGACGACCTCCCACACGCGGGTCGCGAGGTCCAGCATGGCCTCGTTGTTGACGTACCCGGTCGCCCGGGCCTTCTCGGTCAGGGCCTGCCAGACCAGCCGGCCGCCGATCCGGAACGAGCGCAGGACGTCGTCGAGCGGGAGCTGCTGTTCGGCCCGGCGCCGGCCGGTCGCCTTGGCCGCGTCGTAGAGGTCCTCGGCGGTCTCGGGGTCCCGGCCGATCAGCTGCAGGACCCGGCGGAGGTTGTCGTGGCAGGAGCGCCACAGGTCGTCGTCGGGCACGACGTCGACCGTCCGGTAGCCGGGGTTCTGCTCGACGATGACGGCGACCAGGGCGCCGGTGAGCTCGTCGAGCTCGTCCAGCACCCTGGCCGCGAGCGACCACGCGGTGTCCCGGGCGTCCGCCCGTGCCTCGCCCATCCGCACCACCACCGTCGCGCCTCTCGCCGGCGCGTCAGCCTACGTCGCGGCCCGGATTCCCGCTCACCTCGCCAGCGCGAAACTCGGGTGCGGCGGCTGGTTGTAGGCGGTGTTCTGCCACGCCACGGCTTCCCGGTACTGGCGGTCCTGCATCAGCGAGACGTGGGAGATGCTCGTCGTGTCGGTGGTCGAGTAGATCCGCAGCGCCCGGTTGTCCGACGTCGGCCAGACGACCTCCTCCCGCCAGTCGCCGAACAGGTCCGCCTGCAGCGACGGCGTGCTCTTGGTGCCGTTGTTCGAGTGGACGCCGGACGCGGTGAGCAGCCGGGTGTCGCCGCCGGTGCCGTACTTGTCGATGTGGGTGCCGTCCAGCAGTTCGCGCTGGGCGTCGCCGTCCCACCAGATGACGAAGTTCGTCGAGGACGGCTTGCGGCCGATGTTCTGCCCGCCGGTGTTCAGCAGGCCGGACACCGCGGACGACCACGACTCGGCGCCGGGGCTGCCCGCGTAGACGTCGTCCGAGACACCGCGGCCGTTGTCGCAGGAGCACGACGCGTTCTGCCAGATGATCTGCCCGGTCTTCGCGTCGGCCATCCAGGCAGCCGGTTTCGAGGTGTCTTCGTCCACTTTGAACTCTTCCAGGCCGGCCCGGCTCGGGATCAGGTCGCCGACGTGCATGGCGTCGCCGTGGCCGAGCCGGGTGTTCCACAGTGGAGCGCCGTTGTCGTCGATGGCCATGGCGCCGAAGACGATCTCGTCGCGGCCGTCGCCGTCCGCGTCGGCGATGGCCAGCTGGTGGTCGCCCTGACCCGTGTACTGCGAGCCGGCCGAGGTGGAGTCGAACTTCCACCGCTCGGTCAGCGCGCCGCCCCGGAAGTCCCAGGCCGCGATGACGGTCCGGGTGTAGTAGCCGCGCGACATGATCAGGCTCGGGTGCGAGCCGTCCAGGTACGCCGTGCCGGCGAGGAACCGATCCACCCGGTTGCCGTAGCTGTCGCCCCACGAGGACACCGTGCCGCGCGGCGGGTCGTAGTTCACCGTGGCCATCGCGGCGCCGGTCTGGCCGTTGAACATCGTCAGGAACTCCGGGCCGGACAGGATGTAGCCGCTCGAGTTGCGGTAGTCCGCGCTCGCGCTGCCGATCACCTGCCCGGTGCCGGACCGCGTGCCGTCGGCGGTCTTCATGGCGACTTCGGCCCGGCCGTCGCCGTCGTAGTCGAACACCTGGAACTGCGTGTAGTGCGCGCCGGCGCGGATGTTGCGGCCCAGGTCGATCCGCCACAGCCGGGTGCCGTCGAGCCGGTAGGCGTCGACGTAGACGTCCCCGGTGTAGCCGGACTGCGAATTGTCCTTGGCGTTGCTCGGATCCCACTTCAGGACGAGCTCGTACTGGCCGTCGCCGTCCAGGTCGCCGACGCTCGCGTCGTTCGCGGCGTAGGTGTAGCTCTCCCCGGACTGCGTCGTGCCGCCCGGCGGGGTCTGGATCGGCACGTCCCGGGTGCTCGCCGCGGCCGTGCTGTCGAGCGTCAGCGAATCCTCGGCGGCGAACGCCGACATCCGCTCGACGCCGCCGACGACGGCGCGAACGGTGTACCCGGCCCCGGCCGGAGCGCCGGCGTCGAGGTAACCGGTCGGCCCGCCGACGAGCGTCTGCGTGACCCTGGCGCCATCGCGGTAGACAGCGAACGTCACGCCCGCGGGGTCGTCGGCGAGCAACCGCCAGCCGACCTGGTTTCCCTTCGCGGTGTGGACGCTGACCACCCCGCGGTTCAGCTTGTCGAACGTCGGTGTGGTCTCCCCCGTCGCGACGCCTGGTGTCAGTCCCACCACCAGGACGCCCACGGCGGCCACGACCAGCCTGCGACTCAGCGTGAACATACTCATCTCCTTGTCTGGTGTGGACGGATCAGCCGGTCGTGCAGGTGCTTCCGTTGAGGGTGAACGAAGCCGGCGCCGGGTTGGCCCCGGTGAACGTGCCGTTGAAGCCGATGCCGGTCGACGCGTTCGGGGCCAAGGCGCCGTTCCAGGACAGGTTGGTCGCGGTGACCGCGCCGCCGTTCTGGGTGAAGTCGGCGCCCCAGCCGGGCAGGGTCACGCGCTGACCGGCGGTGTAGGTGAAGGCGAGGGTCCAGCCGGTGAGGGTGCCCGAGCCGGTGTTGGTGATGGTCACGCTCGCCGTGAATCCGGTGCCGCCACCCCAGGCGGGGGCGGAGTAGCCGATCTTGCACGTCCCCGAACCGCCTGCGCTGGTCGTCACCGTGGCGGCCGCGGAGTTCGCCGAGACGTTCCCCGCGGCGTCGCGGGCGCGCACCTGGTAGCGGTAGGCCGTCGAGGCGGTCAGGCCGGAGTCGGTGAAGGTGGTCGTCGCGGCCGACGCGACCAGGGCGGACGTGCCGCTGCCGGTGGCCCGGAAGACGTCATAGCCGGTGACTCCGACGTTGTCGGTCGAGGCGCTCCAACTCAGTGTGGCGCCGGTGGCCGTCACGGCCGATGCGGACGGCGTGCCGGGGGTGGTCGGCGCGACGGTGTCGGCGGTACCGCCACCGTAGATCGTGGCCTCCTTCGAGGTCTGGCGGACGCCGTTCGCGCCGTTGAGAAAGCGCTCTCCCCACGCCGTCAGGCTCGCCGGGTTGAACGAGTTGACCAGGTCCAGATAGGCGACGTCACTGCTGTTGCCGCTCCACGACCAGCCGAGATAACCGAGGCCGCGGGCCTGCGCCTGGGCCATGATCGTGTCCTCGTCGGGGTTGCCGTCGGTGTGCATGTTCCCGAACTCCCCCACCACCAGCGGCAGGCCGGCGGTGCGGAAGGCGTCGAAGTACCCGGTGATCTCGGCCGCGGTGTCGTAGACGCCGTACATGTGGAGGGAGAACACCGTGTTGTGCCGCGGGTCGGCGGCCAGCACCGAAGCGGCGTTGTCGCGCATGATGTTCTGCCAGTCCTGACCCCACATCGGCGCGTCGGCCATGAGCAGGTGCTGGAGGCCGGCGCCGCGCAGCCGGGTGATCGCGTTGCTCGTCGCGCTCGCCCAGGTGGCGCTCACCTGCTGGTTGTTGCCGAACGGCTCGTTGCCCAGGTTGAGCACGACGTAGTTCTCCTGGCCCTGCAGGGCACTGGCCACGCTGATCCAGTAGCTCGCCGCCTGGTCGAGGCTCGCGGCCGCGCCCTCTTCGCCGTAGCCGGTGGTGTCGTGCGCTTCCAGCACGCAGATCAGCCGGGACTGCTTGCACAGCGAGACGACGTTCGCGACCTCGGCCGCCGACGTCGGGCCCCACCGCTGGCCGCTGCCGAGCACCACGCGCACGGTGTTGGCGCCGAAGGACTTGATGTCCGCGAAGGCCCCGGTTTGGGTGGGATACCAGGCGTACGGGTGGTTCACGCCGCGCATCACGAACGCCGCGCCGCTCGCCTCGACGACCTGGGTGCCGCTGACGTGCAGCCCGGCCGCCGCCGTGCTGGTCGGCAGCGCCGCGAGCAGAGCCGGGTACCAGCGGCTTTCCATCTTCTGGATGCCGGTGGTGCCGTTCGGGTGCACGCCGTCGGTGGTGTCGGCGGCGGTGTCGAACCCGGTCCACTGGTCGACGACGGTGATCGGCGAGGTGGCCGTGCTGTGCGCCTGCGCCCAGGCGGGAATGGCGCTGTTCAGGTCGACCACCCGTTGCGCGCAGGCGGCGCAGCTGGCCGGGTTCATCGGGATGATCTTGGCGACGACGAGCTTCGTCGCCGGGTTGCTCGCCCGCATCTGGCCGAGCAGCGTCGTGTAGGCGTCCAGAATCGTGCTCGCGGAGACGGCGTTCCAGACGTCGTTGGTGCCGAAGTGCATCAGGACGATGTCCGGCCGGGTGGCCGACAGCCAGCCGGGCAGCTGGTTGTCCCGCACGATCCCGGTGGCGAGGAACCCGCCGTGGCCTTCGTTCTCGCCGTCGTAGGTGAAGCCACAGCCCTGGGCGGGGAGCGTCCCGACGAAGTCGACGTCGGTGTGGCCGGTGTCCTGCAGGTGCTTCCACAGCAGCGCCCGCCAGCAGCCGGGCGAACCGGTGATGGAGTCGCCGAGCGCCATGATCCGCGTGGGCGCGGCGGCTGCTGTGCTTCTCGTGTGCGGCAGGGCGACGACGCAGGCGGCGAAGAGCAAGCCGACCACGAGCGCCCGGAGAAAACGCCGGGTCATACCGACCTCCTGGAGAAAATACGACAGGGACAGTCGACCTGGGAGCGCTCCCAGCACGGGAGTGTAACGGCTCGGCCACCCCGAGCGAAAGCATCGGCGGATTCGACCACGTCGTCGAACTCGAATCAGTCCACAGTGGACGAAGACGTCAGCGCACGATCGTGGTGAGCACGTCGACTCCGAGCGCGGACCATCCGCAGGGCTTCGCGATGAACCTCACGAACGGCATCCTGCGCTGCCGCTACGTCGACGGGCGGCCGCGGGTGACGCCGGCGGACACCGGTGCATAAGCGCGCTCAGGGCGCCCCGAATGGCCCAGTCCGTTCGGAGGATGTGCGCGTTCCCCTCGATGGGTACAGTCCGTCGGGTCAAGATCATTTGACGACGCCGCGCTGCCCGCGCCCGCACTACTTCTCTCGGCGCTGCTCGCCGCGTCCTCCGGCACCGCGCAGGCCGCGACGGCGAAGTGGCCCGGTGACCCGGCCGTCGCGGTCGCCGACTCCGCCGGCTTCTTCGGCGAGAACCTCAGTGGACTCTCCTTCGAAGGTGCCGACGTCCTGTGGGCGGTCAAGAACGGCCCCGGCACCCTGTACCGGCTCACCCGCACCGGCAGCACCTGGGCCCCGGCGAGCGGCTGGCCGTCGGGGAAGAAGCTGCACTACCGCGGCGGCAGCGGTGACCCGGACGCCGAGGGCGTGGTGGCCACGCCGGACGGTGTGTTCGCCGCGACCGAGCGCGACACCGACGAGGACGGCAGCCTGCTGAAAATGCTGCGGTTCGACACCGGTTCGTCCTCGGCATCGCTCAGTGCGGTCGCGGAGTGGGATCTCACCGGCGACCTGCCCGACGTCGACGACAACGGCGGTTTCGAGGGCATCACCTGGGTCCCGGACGCGTTCCTGACCGCCGGCGGCTTCCGCGACGACCACACGAAGGCGCCCTACGACCCGGCGACCTACGCCGGCCACGGCACCGGCGGGTTCACCCGCGTGGCGACCATCGCGTCCGGGTTCCCGAAGGTCATGGAGCTGGAGTTCGACCCGGAGACGGGCAGCCTCTGGTCGGTCTGCGACGACACGTGCGACGGCAAGTCGGCGACACTGAAGATCGTCGACGGCAAGTTCACGGTGTCCGCGACGTACGCGCGGCCGTCGCAGATGTCCGACTACAACAACGAGGGGTTCGCGATCGCCCCGCCGTCGACGTGTGCCGGCGGACGCAAGGCGGTGGTCTGGGCGGACGACTCCGCCGACGGCGGCCACGCCCTGCGCGCGGGAACGCTGCCCTGCGGGGGAAACCGCACTTAGCCTCCCGTTTACCTTCGTTACTCCGAGTGCAGCAATACCCACCTTCCTGATCACCGGTTCGTGTGATTCCGGACAGCTTTGGGTATGTGGGCACCATGGCTGTCACAGCACCGGAAAGACCCGCCGCGGCACCAGTCGTGTCCACGCCGCGGCGGTCCAACCAGTTCGCCCACTGCGTTCCGCTGTTCGACGAGCACAGCCGGCTGGCCGCGGAGGACCCCCGGCGGTCCGATCTGCGTGACCGGCTGATCACCGAGCACCTCGAACTCGCCGAGAACATCGCCAAGCGCTTCGGCGGTCGCGGCGAGTCCTTCGACGACCTCGTGCAGGTCGCGCGCACCGGTCTGATCCACGCCGTCGACCGCTACGACCCTGGAAAGGGCCGCGACTTCCTGTCCTTCGCGGTACCGACGATCATGGGCGAGGTCCGGCGGCACTTCCGCGACAGCGCCTGGTCGATGCGCGTGCCCCGGGGGCTCAAGGAGCTGCAGCAGAACCTCGCCCGCGCGGCCGGCGAACTGGCCCACGACCTGGGCCGCTCTCCCACCCCGAGCGAGCTCGCGGCGCACCTCGACATCGACGTCGAGACCGTCCGAGAAGGACTTCTCGCGGCGGAGGCCTACAAACCCGCCTCGCTCGACGCGCCCGCCCGCGGCGGCGACAACGTGACGGTCGCCGACCAGCTGGCCGACCGCGAATCCCCGTACAGCAAGGCCGACGACCACCTGACGCTGCAGGCCGCGATGGCGGGCCTCCCACCCCGGGAACGCGCGATCATCGAGATGCGGTTCGTCGAAGAGCTGACGCAGAGCCAGATCGCGGAGCGGGTCGGCGTCTCGCAGATGCAGGTGTCCCGGCTGCTGAACAAGACCCTCGAGCAGCTGCGCCACCGCATCGTCGCCGACTAGCCACGCGGCTCCTTCCCGAGGTATCGAGCCAGTTCGGCGACCGTGGGCTGGTCGAAGACGACCGTGGCGGGCAGGACGGCCGGAAGGTACTCGGCGAACTCGACCCGGCTGCCGACGTGGACGAGCACCCGGTCACCCCGCTCGACGTCGAGCGCGGCCCGGGTGCCTTCCACTGCTCCGGGTATACCGCAGGTTCCGCCTCCCCGCTCGTGCGGGACGTTTCCGCGACGCCCTGGTGACGGCCGGCTGCGACGCTGTCCAGGGTTGCCGTAGCGGGAGGAGAGCTGTCCCATGCCGCCGCCACCGAGGGCTCGCGCGAAGCTTCCCGCGCTGACGGTGGACTCGGCGACGACCACGGCACCGGCGACCGCACCGACCACGGCACCGGCGGCGCTGAAGGACCGCCCGCCGCAGCGGAAGCCCGCCCCGCTGCCGCCGTCGAACGCCGCGGCGCTGGCGGCATTGCGGGCGGGCGACAAGAAGCCGCTCGCCGACCCGTCGCGCAAGGAGTCGCAGGACAAGGTCGGCAACGGCGCGGTGGCGGCGGGCCTGGCCAGGAGCCCGGGAGCGGACCCGAAGTTCGCGGTGCTGAAGAAGGACGTCGCACAGAAGAAGCGCACGGTCGCGAAGTCCCATCCCCCGGCGAACAAGGAAGCGACGTCGGCGCAGAACGCCTCGGTGCCGCCCAAGGACGACGAGGTGGCGCAGGGCAAGACGGCCAACGCCGAGAAGATGAACGAGGCCAAGCCGAAGGAGTTCGACAAGGAAGCGTTCATCAAGGCTGTCGAGAAGGCGATCGCCGAGAAGGCGCCGAAGAACCTGGAGGAGGCCGACGAGTTCGCCGGCTCCGGCAAGCCGGCCGAGGTCAAGGCCGAGGTGGCCGGCAAAGTCGGCGAGGGCAAATCGGAGTCGGCCGAGCAGATCGCCGACACGACCGCGGCGCCCCCGGACACCTCGGCCGCCGAGCTCAAGCAGGTCACGCCCATGGCGGCCGACCGCCCGCCGGGCACCCCGGGCACGCCCGACCCGGCGAAGGCCACGCCGAACCAGCTGCCGCCGTCGGCGACCGACCTGTCCGCCGGACCGGCGAACGTCAACCAGGAGATGGCCGACAACCAGGTCACCGAGCAGCAGCTGAAGAAGTCGAACGAGCCGGCGTTCGGCGGGGCCCTCAAGGACAAGCAGACCGCGGAGAACCACTCGCAGGCGACGCCGCCCGAGCTCCGCAAGAGCGAGGCGCAGCAGCTGCGCCAGACGACCGCGCAGGCGAAGCACTTCGGCGCCGCCGCCATGGGCGCGATCGCCAACGACCGCGTGCGCACCGGCCGGCAGGTCGGCGGCGGGAAGAAGAACACGAAGACCAGCGACGAGGACAAGCGCACCCAGGTGACGGCCGTTCTGCAGAAGGTCTTCGACACCATGAAGACCGACGTCGAAGGCATCCTCACCGGGCTGGACAAGCTCGTCGACGACCAGTTCACGAAGGGCGAGAAGGAAGCCCGCGACGCGTTCACCGCCGAACACCGGCAGAAGATGGACGAATACAAGGACCGTCGCTACAGCGGCGGCTGGGGCCTGGTCAAGTGGGGCCACGACAAGCTGTTCGGGCTGCCGGAGGAAGCGAACCAGATCTTCGTCGAGGCCCGGGACCACTACGTCAAGGGGATGCGCGGGGTCATCCGGGCCGTGGCGGACACCATCGGCCGCGAGCTGACCAGGGCGAAGCAGCGGATCGCCACGGGTCGTTCGGAGCTGCAGAAGGCCGTCGACGGCCTGCCGAAGGACCTCAAGGCGCTGGGCAAGGAGGCGGCCGCCGGTTTCGCCGACCAGTTCGACGAGCTGACCCAGTCCGTCGACGACAAGAGCACCGAGCTGGTCGACACGCTGGCCACGAAGTACACCGACGCGGTCAAGTCGGTCGACGCCGAGATCGCCGCGGAGAAGGAGAAGAACAAGGGGCTGGTCGACAAGGCCCTGGACGCGGTCAAGGGCGTCATCAAGACGATCCTCGAGCTGAAGGACATCCTGCTGGGGGTGCTCGCGAAGGCGGCGCAGGCCGTGCTGGCCATCCTCAAGGACCCGATCGGCTTCCTGGGCAACCTGGTGTCGGCCGTCGGTGGCGGGTTGAAGCAGTTCAAGAACCACGCCAAGGCCCACCTCCAGCAGGGCGTCCTGTCCTGGCTGCTGGGCACGGCGGCGACGGCCGGCATCGAGCTGCCGAAGAGCTTCGACATCGTGAGCATCCTGGTGCTGATCGCCAGCCTGCTGGGGCTGTCCGGGGCCAACCTCCTCGCCCGTGTCGCGCGGAAGGTCCCCAAGGAGGCCATGGCCGCCATCGACGCCGGCAAGGCCGCGCTCCCGATCATCATGGAGGTCCGGACGCGCGGGGTGCGGGCGCTGTGGGACGACCTCAAGGCTCGCGTCGGCGACTTGAAGAAGAACCTGATCGACAACCTGGTGTCCTACCTGCTGCCGACGATCATCATGGCCGGCGTCACGTGGATCATCTCACTGTTCAATCCCGCGTCGGCGTTCATCCGCGCGTGCAAGATGATCATCGACATCATCAAGTTCATCGTGACGAACGGCAGGCAGATCCTCGAGTTCGTCAACACGGTCCTGGACGCGGTGATCGCGATCGCGAAGGGCGGCACCGGCGGGGTGGCCGACCTGGTGGAGAAGGCTTTGGCGCGGTCGATCCCGGTGTTGATCGGGGCGTTGGCGGCACTGCTCGGGATCGGTGGGATCGCGGGGAAGGTCAAGGAGGTTTTCCAGAAGCTCGCTCGGCCGGTGAACAAGGCCATCGACTGGGTGATCGACAAGATCGTCGGGTTAGTGAAGAAGGTTTGGGCCAAGGTCAAGGCTTTGGCGAAGAAGGTCAAGGACAAGCTCAAGGCCGCCGGCAAGAAGGTCAAGGACAAACTACGGGGCGGTGACGACACCCCAGAAGGCCAGCGGAAACGCCTCGCCGCAGCACGCAAGGCAGTCCACGGCGCACTGGAAAAGGGGATCAAGGGCATCCGCCTCCGCGCGTTGTTGACCGGCATCAGGATCAGATACGGCCTGCGGGTACTGCGCATCGAGGACCAGGGTCCGACCAAAGCGAAAATAGTCGGCGAGATCAACCCGACGTTCGAAGAGTTCGCCGAGAAGATCCCCGTCGTGGACAAGACCGAGGAAGGAGACGACAGCAGTCAGCTTGAAGGCACCTTCCGCGCGATGAGCTTGCGCGCGCTCCTCCGCATGCAGAAGAACCAGAACATCGGCATCAAGAAGGATGACAAAGGCGCCGCAAAGGGCGAGCCTGGAATCTCCGAGGACGCCCTTTACGCCACCCATTACATCGAACGCAAGCAGAAGCCACAGCGGGACGTGTCGAAATACAACTACGCCGTTCTCGTGGAAATCGAGTTCGCCCCCGGCGGGCTCTCCGAGATCATGCACAGCCCCCTTGGCGCAATCGACGGCGGTACGGCTAACAAGTTGGAGAGCGAAGACGAAGGAGCCATCGTCGACCGTGGACGAGCGGGCAAGTACTTCGTCTTCCACACGAAACGTTCCGACCTCCCGAAGGAGCTCCAAGTCTACGAAGGCGGCCGGAACAAGTTGGTCTTCAAGCTGGAGAGGTCACATCAGAAGGATGTACCCGCCGTCGCGAACTACTTGATCATATCCAAGCTTCCCGATGATCCCGAGGATGTCGCGACGAAGGTCAGCGCTAAGATCAGGAGAATCTCCGTACTCGGCGGCGTGCAGGGACAGGTCACGGCCGACCTCGTACGCAGCGCGCTCGGAGGTTCCAGTGGCAAGTAGTTGCGAAACCCGCATCCTAGGTCTCGTCGCCACCCGGAAGTCGCGGGAAAACCCCCACGGCGCAGCACGCGAAACGGTGATCCGGGAACTCGGCGAGCTTCCTGCCGAATGCGCTGCCGAGTTGCGCACGGTGGCCCGCCGGCTACTGAAGGAGCTTCCCCACAGCGGCGAAGGAGCCGTGACGGCGGTACTCGAGGCATTGACGACACGGCGAGACCCAGCGGCGGGCGACCTTCTCGTCGACGCGCTCAAGAGCCCGCACACCATGCAAAAGGAAGACTACGTCTCGATGCTGGAGGACATCGACAGGTCCGAGGACGCACCCGCGGGACTGCTGGCGGTTCTTGCCGATGGTGCCGAAGATCCCCACCGTCCTGACGTCGCCGTCACGATCAGGGCGTTGCACTCACTCCGCTACGAGCAGGCGGTACCACACCTGCTCGAGTATGTGAACCACCCCGAGCGAGCCGTGCGAGGTACTGCCATCGAGTTCCTCTACGACTTCGACGACGGCGAGAAGGCCGGACTGCTGTTCGCCGACCGGCTTCGTCATGAGCAGGAACCGCAGATCGCCGAAATGTTGATCGACAGCCTGACCAGCTGGGAAAAGTTTCCCGACGAGCGTTTTCTGCGGAAGACGGCCGGAAACCCGACGCTGCCGGAGACCCTCCGGAACTCTGCCCGCCGCGCACTCGCGTACGGCTTCGGCGAAAACTCAGCCGCCGACTTGCACCAGGAACCGCCCTCCTGACCTCAACAGCCGGAGCAGGCGTCCTTGTGCGGCACCACCATCGGGACCACCCGCATCGCCGCCCCGGCGATCGCGGCGTTCCCCACCCGGTCCTGCCCCGCCGCGAACGTCGAAGCCAAATGCGAAGGCACCGTCTTCGAACTCCCGTCCATGGCCGTCTTCGCCGCCTGGGCGTTCCCGACCACAGCGGGCACCAAAACCAGCTTCTTCTTACCCTTGTCCGCGGCCGACGCGGTGCTGAGCTCGTGGGCAGTGACCGGCACGGCCGGCTTCGTCGCAGGGGGCATCAGCTCAGGCATGCGCACTCCCGTTCTCGGTCAGAAGTCCAGCATACCGGCCCAGCTCGGCCGGGCGGAACAACCGCGCCTCGCGCTGGAACTGCCGCGACACACCGCGCACCACGTGGCGCATCGCGATCGACGAGCTCGAAACGTCGGCCGCGGCCAATGCTGCCGTGCGGGCCGCCGAGGTGATGCCCGCTCCCGTCATGTCCAGGCGGCACAACACGTCCAAGTCCACGTCCGGAGACAGCGGCGCCTCCGGGGGGAACGCCAGCTGCCACAGGCGGCGGCGCTCGGCCGGCCCGGGGCGGGGGAAGTGGACCACGAAGTGGAACCGCCGGGTGAACGCCGGGTCGATGTTCTCCTTCAGGTTGCTCGTCAGGATGATCAGGCCGTCGCTCGCTTCCAGGCGCTGCAGCAGGTAGCCGACCTCCAGGTTGGCGTACCGGTCGGTCCCCTGCTTGACTTCGCCGCGCTTGCCGAACAGCGCGTCCGCCTCGTCGAACAACAGCACCGCCTGGCTGTCCTCCGCCTGCCGGAACACCTCCTCCATGTTCTTCTCCGTCTCCCCCACCCACTTCGACACCACCTGCGCCAGGTCCACCTTCAGCAGCTCCAGGCCCAGCATCCCGGTGACGACCTCGGCCGACATCGTCTTGCCCGTGCCCGGCTCGCCGGTGAACAGCGCCTTCACCCCGCCGGTCGTCGTCTTGCGGGCGAAACCCCAGGACTCCGCGATGCGGGGCCACGCGCGGAACGCCGACGCGATCTCGCCGATCTGGCCCAGCTGGGCCTCCGGCAGCACCAGGTCGTCCAGCGTGCGGCGCGGGGTGATCGACTGCGCGACGCCGCTCGCGCGCCCGCGGGTCACCGTGGCGATCGCCGGCTCCACGTGCTCGGTGCCCGGGTGGCCGTGGCCGGACAGGCGCGCGTCGGCGTCGGCGACCGCGGCCACCGCGCGCAGCTCGCCGCCGCTCATGCGGTAGCGGGCGGCCAGGTCCGCCAGCACGTCGTCGGCCAGCACCGGGAACGCCGAGGACCACATCTCCCGGCGCTCCGGGAAACCCGGCACCGGGATCGTCAGCTCCGCGTACGTGCGGGCGGCCAGCAACCCGGGCGGACGCCACGGGTTCGTCCCGGTCAAGCACAGCGGCACGCCCGATCTCACCAGGACCTCGTCGAGGTCGGCGTGGGCCGCGCCGCCCACCGTCGGCAGCCACAGGATCGCGTCCAGCGCGGCCGCGGTCCGCAGGTCGTGCGCCACGTCGGCGGTCACGCGGCGCAGTGGCCGGCCGGCCGCGGTCGCCAGCGCCTGCGCGACGTCGACCTGGCTGTCGGCGGGACATCCCCACAGGCCGACCACGTCGACGTCACCGGCGGCCAGCGCACGGCCGAGCGTGCTCAGCCGCTCCGCCCGGACGTACGGCGACGCCACCGGCCGGTCCGGCCGCACCACCTCACCGGGGTCGTGGCCGAGGCTCCCGACGTCGCCGCCCCAGCCCATCAGGTACTCGAACACGCCGGCGCCGAGGGCCAGCTCGCGGGCCGGCTCGCTCGGCGCCTCGCCGTACGCCCGCAGCAGGCCGTAGCGGCGCAGCCGGCCCGCGGAGCCCAGCGCGCGGCGGACGGCCAGGCGGTCCGCCGGGGTCTCCGCGACCACGGTGACCAGCAGCTCCACGCAGGGCGCGCGCCGGTTCAGGTTGTCCACCACGTAGGCGTAGACGCGCTCGTAGCCCGGGTCCAGCTCCGGCGCGGCCACCAGCAGCAGCGCGTCCTGCTCGACCCGGGTCAGGCCGTAGCGGGTCGCGAGGGCGTCCAGCGGTAGCGTCTCCCCGCGGGCCGCGCCCAGGCGCCTGAGGTGCTGCTCGGACTCCGGCTCCCGGCACGGCGGCGACGCCGGCTCGGTCATCGCCTCGGCGAAGGCGTCCACGCGGTCCAGCAACCCGTCGACCTGCTCGTCCGTCACGCAGAACGGGGTCAGGTCCGGGCGCGTCAGCAGCGCCGCGGCCTCGGCCTGGCGGGCGACGGCGATCCGCAGCGCCTGGTGCAGCTCCGCCAGGCGCACCCGGAGGTGCTCGACCGCCAGTCCGCTCATCTCAGCCACCGGAGAAGGTCAGGGTCCGGCCGCCCAGCCAGACGACGTCCGGCACGTCGGTCAGGGCGCCGGCCCGCCCCAGGTCCGCGTGCCGGCGGCCCAGGGGGATCTTGACGCGCACCGCGTCGCGGGTGAACCGGACCGTGCCCTCGAGATCGGCGAACCTCGTCAGCGCCAGGACCGGGGAGGGTCCTTGCCACAGCTGCCAGGCGAGCATGCCCAGCGCAAGGGACGCCGCCAGCGTGACGCTGTGCTCGAGCGCGCGATCCCCCGGCCGGGGCACGGCCCGGTGCTCGACGAACAACGTGCGCACCAGCTCGTCCAGGTGCCCGGCGGGCAGCTGCGCCGCGAGCCGGGGTTCCGCCCCGCCGGTCGTCCACAGTGGAGTCCGCCACCGCAGGCGGGTCAGCGGATCGTCGCGCAGCGGGCGCGCGTCGGTGATGAACCGGACGCCCGCCGCCGCGAGGTCGCGCAGGCACGTCGGCGGGAGCCGGCCGGCGCGGACCAGCACCGGTGGCCGGCCGCAGGCGGCCCAGTGCGGCACCAGACCGTCCGCCGTGGCCGCCCACGCGACCGGGAACAGGCCCTGGGGGTCGACCAGCAGCAGGCCGTCGTCCACGCCCGTGACCAGCAGCGGGCCGGCGGGATCGTGCCCGCGGCACAGGGAAAGCGCCAGCACCCCGTCCAGCACCGGCAGCGCGGGGCGGACCCGCCGGGCGAAGGCGGCCAGGCCGGGCACCGAATCCAGGCCGGCAAATGTCACGGCGGCCACGTCGTCCTCCGGCGTCCGCCGCCAGCCCCGCTGCGGCGCGCCCAGGACCTTGTACGCCAGGGCGGCGGCGAACAGCGGGGCGTCGCCGAGCAGGTCCACTCCGGACAGTGCCGGGCCGAGCGCGTCCAGGTAGCCGGTTCTCGCCAGCGGACCGGCCAGCAGGAACGGGAGCACCGAGCCGACCCGTGTCTCCCCCGCCGGCCTCGCGGCGGGCGCGGACCGCTCCTCCGGCCCGGAACCCACCAGCTCGGCGAGTCCGGCGTGCGTCGTGGGCGGCCGCGGCCGAGACGACCGGCGGGCCAGTTCCGCCGCCAGCTCGGCCACCGGTCCCGAGGTGAGCTGGCCGGCCGGTTCGCCGGTGAGCAGTGCGGAGAGGTACACCCGCATCGTCTCTTCGGGGAGCAGGGCGAGCAACGCGGCCAGCTCGTCCCGCGCCGCCAGCTCCTCGAACAGCGCGGCCACCGTGGTCTCCGGCACGTCCCCGACGACGGACGACTCGCCGCCGGCGTCCGGCGCGGCCGGATCCGCGGGCGCCGGAACCGGGAGCGGTTCGGGCCGCGGGTCGCCGGCCGCCGCTCGTTCGAGGAGAAGACCCGCCGGCACCAGCCCGCCGCCCCCGCGTGCGGACAGCCGGACGGACAGGCGCACCGGCTCGGTGATCTCCAGGTCCGGGCCGTCGCCGGTGAGGTACTCGTCGAACTCCGCGGCCAGCAGGTCCGGCAGCGCGTCGAGCACCCGCTGGACGAGGCCCCGGGGGTCGGGCCCCCAGCTCCACCCCCCGCGCCGGACCACGCGCACCGCGCAGCGGTGCACGGTGATCTCGCCGGCGGTGGGCGCGCTCACGGCTTCTCGACCTCGTCCAGCCGGCCCGCCCGGCCCGCCACCAGCAGCAGCACGGCGTGCGCGCCCGCGCTCACCGTGACCGGGATCGTCACGTCGTTCGCGCCTTTCGCGACGGTCCCGGTGACGGGCAGCGTCTCCGTGCCCTCGGAAACCAACGCGAACACGGCGGTGTCCTGAGCGGCGTCCCCCTTCAGCGTGACGACCAGCCCGGTGCCGTCGAACGTGGGCGCGTCGATCGACGGCAGCTTCGCCAGCGCGGGCTTGGGCGGCCGGGTGACCCCGTAGGCCAGCGGGTCGGTGAACACCTCCGGCTGGTCGTCGGCTTCGTGCACGGCCAGTTCCGTGCCCGGCAAGGACAAGGTGGCCACCCCCGCGTCGAGCGACACGCGCACGGGCAGCGCGTCGCCGACGAGCGTGGCCACCGTCGGCGCGGCGGTGCCGATCACCTTGACTCCGCCCACCACCACTCCGGTGCTCGACTCGTACACCGCGAAGACGCTCATCCTCCGCCACCCCCGCTCGTCGCCGAAACCGTTGCCAGGACCAGGAAGTCGACCGCGCCCGGGCGTTCGGTGACCGCCGGGCCCGCGCCGGGGTCGTAGGACCGCAGCCGGCACCGGACGCGCCGCCGCTCGTCCACCCTGGCCTCGGCCGCGACGGTGAGCCCGGAGCCGGACGCGGGGATCCGCGGCGTCACGTAGACGTGCAGCGACACCCGGCCGTCGGCGACCTCCTCCGGCGTCACCCCCGACGGCAGCGGCAGCAGCATCCCGTCCGTCGCGCTGCCGGACGTCGCCAGCACGCTGCCGGCGGAGATCCGGCCGGAGAAGCTCCCCGCGATGGTGAGGTTTCCGTTGGACTCCACCGTCATCAGCGGGTCGACCGCACCGGTGCCCTTGTACAGCCCGTAGACCAGCGTCGGTGCGTCCGAACCGGACAGCACCAGCGCCGGCTCGCCCTCGCCGGCCGCGGGCCGGCTCCGCAGTGACAGCTCACCCGACCGGGCCGACACGGTGTCCGCGCGCACCCCGGCGTACCGAGGTTCGACGCCCCGGGCCGCCGGGACGGCCCGCGTGAAGTGACCATCGGTCCACTGGACGAAACCCAGCAGCACCAGCCACTGCACGGGTGGGGCGGCCGGCGCGGCGTTCACCGCGGGCGGCTGCTGGTCGGCCACCAGCCGCTCGTCGCCCAGCCGCCGGAAGAGGATCTGGTAGGACTCCTCCACGCGAGCCGGGCCGGCGGCGCCGGCGCACGACGTGGGCCCGGTCGCCGGTTGGGCCCGGTCCACGGCGGTCAGGAACACCGGGTACGGCTCGGTCGTCGGCCGGTCGGCGCCGTTGACGGCCTCGAAGTCGGCCTCCGACAGCACGACCGGGGCCGGCACCACGATCTCCCGGCCGGTCCCGTCGACCGCCAGCCCGGCCTGGACGCTCACCTCGGCGAAGCGGGCACCCGTCGCCGGGTCGGTCCGGTTCTCGGTCGTCAGGGCGAGCCCGTCGGCGATGCCCCAGTCGTGGGACAGGCGCGCGTGCCGGACGGCCGCCGAGCGGGCGTAGGAGACGGTCGCCGCCAGGTCCGCGGCGGCGAGCACCTGCCCTTCGTGGAACTCCGGGCGCAGCGGACCGGTCACGACGACTCACCCGACCGCGGCTTGCGGGCGGTCCCGCCGCTCCGGCTCGACGACGACCGGGACCGCCGGGCGGGCGGCTTCGGCTCGGGCTCGGACTCGGCCTCCGGCTCCGGCTCCGGTTCCGGTTCCGGTTCCGCGACGGGCGCGCTCTCCAGCTCCGACAGCCGGTCGGAAAGCCGGTCCGGTAGTTCCTCCCGCACCTGCGAGACCTGTGCTCGAGCGGTGTCCAGCTGGTCCCGCAACGCCTCCACGGTCGCGATCAGGTCGCTCACCTGCCCCCGCAGCGCGTTCATCTCCTGCAGGCTGTCGGTCACCTCGGCCGGCACGGTGTACACCTGCTCGCGCACAGGCTTGGGCACGGTCTCGCCCGGCGCCGGGGTCACGAGGAGATCCCACATGTGCTCCAGCGGGCCTCGCTGCCGCCACGGTTCGAGCAGCCCGGAGACGTACGGCCGCGCGACCGGGCCCGACTCCGGTACGCCGGGCGGCTGGTACACCGGCGTCGGCTGACAGCACACCTGCTCGGCGAGGTGCCGCAGCTGGTAGAGCTTCGGCAGCCACTCGCCGTACGCCGAGCCACCCGGCAGGACCTGCTCCCGCGTCGCCGAGCACACGCGCACGACGTCGCAACCGTCCAGCTCCAGGTGCGCGAGCAGCACGTCGTCGTCGGCGCAGTCCACGCACGGCGGGTTCAGCGTCGAGCAGGCCGCGTCGGTGACGAACCGGCGCACGCACGTCGTCAGCTTCCCGGCCGCGTCCGCGAGCAGCCCCAGGTCGGCGATCGTCAGCCGCTGAGCAGGATCCGGCTCCGGTACGGGCACCGGCTGGGGGACGGCGACCTGGCGCACGTCGTCGTGCAGCACGCAGTCCGCGACGCCGGACACCCGGTCCAGCCGGCCGAGCAGCCACTCCCGGATCCGCACGAGGTCGGCCCGGAACTCCGCCTCCAGCACGTTGTCCAGCGGAGTCCCCTGAGCCAGCAGGCGGACCTCGATGGGTGCGTCGGGGTCGGCGGTCGCCACCCGGTTCTTCGCCTCGGCCAAGACGGCCAGCGCGACCGCCCGGTGCGCCGGCTCCGGCCACACCTCCTCCGGCTTCGTCCCGGTCAGCCGGTCGCACGCCGCGCCGAGCACCTGCCGGGCGGTGTCGATCTCCCCGAGTTCGTGCTGGGCCTGCAGGTCCTGCTGCCCCGCGGCGTCGTAGGTGTCGTACCGGGCGAGGGCGCTCGCCAGGGCCCGCACGTACTCGGTCTGCTGCCGGGCGACGGGCGGCTGCGGGACGCCTTCACCGCTGTTCTGCAGCAGCCGGAGGTTGTCGGTGTACCGGACGGCGTCGGCCGGCCCGAACTCGATCGTCCGGGTCGAGGACGAGCCCGCGACCGACATCGGGTCCAGGTAGCGTTCGAGCCGCCGGCTCAGCAGCCGGACCCGCTCGTAGGCGTCCTTGTCCCCGATCTGCGTCAGGAGCTTGGTGGCCGGGTTGTACCGGTGGTCGTCGGCGGTGTCGCACTTGACGACGAACCGGAAGCCCTCCTGGACCCGCGAGGGCACGCAGCCCGGCGCCGGGCACGGCTCCTCGGTCGCGAACGGCGTGACCGGGTCGGCCATGCTCTCCTCGTACCGCACGAAGAGCCCGTAGTGGCGCTGATCGTCGTCGCACGGGTCGCCGCACGAGATGCCCGGCGACGACACCCGCAGCTCCCGCACGAGTGCCTGGACGTCGACCTTTTCCCTGCAGGACAGCACGATGTCGTTGCCGCAGCAGTCGAGGGCGTGCCCGGGGTGAACGGACACCGTCCCGCCGGCGCACGAGTCGCAGGTGACCTCCAGCCCGCACACGACACCCGGGCCGGACACCATCCGGTTGTGCAGCCGGTCCTTCCCGGCGACGTAGTCGGTCAGCAGGGTGAGGTCGTCCTCGGTGAGCAGCTGGCCGGCGAAGAAGCGCGGCCGGACGAACGCGGCCGGGAAGGCGGGCGCCCCACCGCACCCGCACCCGCAGTCGGACTTGCTCATGAACGCTCCTCGGTGACGAAGAACCAGCTCTCGAAGACGTCCCCGCCCGCACCGGTGCCGGACGTCCACGGCCCGATGCCCGTCGGCGGCACGAGGCAGCCGGTCGGCTCGGGATCCGGCTTCGGGTCGTGGCCGTGGCCGGTCTCCGTCTCGGCGTCGGCCGTGGCCCGGCCGATGAACGGGACCCGGCCGCCGACGTTGGTGCCGTCGACCGGACGGCAGCAGTGGTCGAGGATGAACGCCGTGCGGACGGTGATCAGCACGCGGTCGCCGTCCTGCAGCGTCTCGCGGGTGGTCTGCCGGTAACGGAAGTGGTCGGTGAACTCGCCGTCCTTCCCGGTGGGCTCCTCGAACCGGCCGCCCATGTACCAGGTGTCGGCGTTGCGGCCGGCCCCGCCCTCGATCACCTGGACCTCCACCACGCCCCGGCGCAGGCTGTCGACGCGGACGCCGTCGGAGAACTCGACGACCAGGCCGCCCGAGTCCTTCTGCGTGCCGAGCAGCTCCTTGGCCTCGTTCACGGTGTAGGTGTGGCCGTGACGCCAGTTGACGCCGGTGATCACCGTCGGCACGCGGCGGCCGAAGAAGCGGCGGACGTCCAGGTGGATCTGCTCTTCGCGGACCGGCTTGCCGAAGTCGACGTCGTCGATCCGGGCCAGCCACAGGACCTTGTGCTCGCACCGGGTGCAGCAGGTCTCGCAGCGCTCGTCCTTCGGCGGCGCCTTGGTGGTGACCCGGACGCAGTAGCTTTCTTCGGTGTAGCCGAAGTCGCAGTCCGAGGTGTCCGCGCAGGCCGAGTTGAACACGGTCCGGGTCGGCTCGACCGCGCGTTCGGTGTACTCGACGCCGACCCACACCGTCGTCCCGCCGGTGCGTTCGTCCTCGTGCAGCGCTTCCCCCAGGTCGATCGCGCAGCCGCCCGGGACGACGATCTCGTTGCCGTCGCAGTCGACGCCGAGCCCGGCGGTGATGCGCACCTTCGCCTGGTGTTCGGTCTTGTCCTTCGAGTCGTCCGGCGGGGCCGGTTCCACGAACAGCCCGCACACCAAGCCGTAGCCGAGCAGGCAGCGCATCCGCAGCTTGAGCTTTTCGCGGAAGTACTCCTGCTCGCGCTGGAAGTCGCGGGCGGTGAGCAGCTGCCCGTGGAAGTAGCGCAGCCGGCGGAAGGGCTGTTCTTCTGTCGTTGCCTCGGTCATCTCTCTTCTGTCCTCTCAAGACACTCGCGTGTGGACCCCGACCGCGGACACCGCGCCGACGGTCACCCCTTGCCGTGCGCCGCGCGGCCCGGGTCTCAGAACTCCGTCGTGGTTCAGGCGCGCGACCCCCACCACGGGTGGCGGCAGCGGGACGAACGCGGTGTCCACCCCGACCGCCGATCGCGTGCCGACCACGAACCCCGTCCCGCCGGTGCGCACCGATCCCTTCGTGTGCGCCGGTGCCTGCCGGGCCACCAGGCGCCGCACCGCGTCCTCGTCCGCGGCCCCGGCGGGCAGCAGGACCCGGAACCGGTGGGCGTGCTCCGTGAGGGGATCGGAGTCCGGGTCGCCGAACGCCCGCAACGGCGTCGCGCCCAGCGTCGAGGTGCCCAGGCGCAGCCGCGACGACGAGCGGCCGAACAGCCGCACCGCGCCGAGACCGCGGGCGTCCGCCGGCTTCGCGGTCGCGCGCACCTGCGCCCAGTGGCGGTCGCCGGCCAGCTCCTCGATCACCGGCTTGACGCCGAAGACGATGTCGATCGCCTCCTTGAGGGCGCACGGTGTGCCGCGACGCCGGTAGAGCCCGGGCGCGGCGGTGATCAGCTTCCGGCGGGTGCCGGCGTCCCAGCCGGCCTCGAACGACAGGCCGAGCAGCCCGGCCAGCCACGGCAACGCCGCGTCCGGCACGCCGGCCGGGTCGAGCAGCGCGGGGTAGCGCTCGACGACCCGGTCGATTTCGGCCACGGTCGCGTCGAACAGCGACAGGAACCGCTCGGTGAAGTCGTCCGCGGCCGGGTCCTGCCGGAACGCGGCGGGCAGCAGGTCCGCGCTGGTGGAGCGCGGGAAGTCGAGCCGGATCCGGTGCAGGACCGGGGTCGCGGCGGAGTCGCCGGACAGGCGGGCGCGCAGGGTGAGGTGCCGGCCGGGCGGCTGGTCGACGAGGAAGTCGGTGACGCCGGCGGGCGCGGTCTGCCAGTCGCTCTCGGCGAACTCGTCGTCTTCGGACACCACGACCGCCACCGACACCGCCGTGCCGGGCGGCACATCCGCCTCGATCCGCACCCGGTGCCAGCGGCAGCGTGAGATGCCGCTGTCGATCAGGTGCGTGGTGAACTCGCCTTGGGTCACGAACTGGCCGGCTTCGGGCGCCGGTGTCTCGCGCGGTCGTCCCGTCCAGTCGTAGCAGGAGGTGACGTCACCGTCCGGTCCCTGGTCCCGCAGGCAGAAGCCGTGCTCGTCCGCGGCGATCAGGCCGCTCGGCGGGAGCGCCGCCGCCAGCTCATCCACAGTGGACTCGCGGTGGTCCCGGTAGAGCCGGAACCGGCCGCTCTTCTCGGTGAGCAGCCAGATCGCGCCGCCCGGTCCGGTGCGGATCCCGGCGATCCGGCCGCGGACGTCGGTGCGGATGACCTCGCACAGCGTCCCGTCGGCGCCGTACCGCCAGAGCCGGTCGCTGCCGGCGCGGGCCACGAGCACCTGCTCGTCCTGCGCGAGCGCGACCACGGTGGCGTCGCGGTGGTGGATCACCGCGGTGAGGTGGTCGCCTTCGTTGCGCCAGACGAAGATCCGGCCGGAGTCGACGACCGCGATCCGATGCCCGCGCGCGGCCACGGCGACCGGTTCGCGCAGCAGCCGGGGGTCGCCGTGGCGGGGCCAGACCGGCCGCCACCCGCCGGCGCGGGTGTCCCGGCGCAGCAACCGGTGGCCGGAGAGCAGGTACCAGCCGCCAGGCCGGCAGCCCGGCGCCAGGCGCGGGTCGGGGAACCACGGCAGCAGGCGGGTCCGGGTCGGGCCCTCCGGGGACGCGCCGGCGTAGGCCAGCCGCACGCCGGCCTCGTCGGTGAACCCGACGACGTCGGTGATCGCCGCTTCGTCCCAGCCGACGACGTCGTCGAGGAGCCGGAAGGTCGCGGTGGTGGGTGCGCAGGTCATGTCTCCTCCACCGGGATCAGGAGCGGGCGTTCCGGCCAGACCAGGTCGTTCGGCGGGATCGCGTGACCGGTGCACGGCGGCAGCCGCAGCCCGTCGGCCGTGAGCGAAAGCCCGGACACGGCGAGGACGCCGTCCACGGCCAGGAGCCGGCGCACGAGCGGCGTGTGCCGGACCGCGCCGCCGAAGGGCCAGCCGCCGTTTTCGCCGCCGCGCAGCGGGTCCAGGTACGTCGTCACGGCATCGGAAGCCCGCGCGAGGACGGCCGCCCGGTTCTGGTCGGCGTCGAGCACGACCCTGGCCTCCACGGCGATCCGCCGGAACGCGACCGGTCCGGTCACCACCGTGACGCCGGCGGGTGCCACCTCGCGGGTCAGGAAGTCCGCCACCGCGCGCAGGGTGGCGGCCGTGGGCACGGGCGGCTCGGTGTCGCCCGGCTCGATCGGGGGCACCACGAGAACGCCGACGACGCCGGGGATGGGTGCGCCGGCGAACTCCGGGTGCAGGCCGGGAACGCCGTGCGCGCGGGCGATCGAGGCGCCCGGCGCGCGCAGCGCCAGGAGGCCGTAGTCGGCGGGGGCGACGGCGCGGCCGCGGGACCGCAGCTCCCCCACGCCGCGCCGCATCGCGTCTTCGTCCGGCTCGGCGTCGGTGCCGCCGGTGGCGGGGAACGGGTTGGTCACGCCGGTCACGAACGGCCGCGCGGTGACGACGCCGTTGATCGCGCCGGCCGCCACGGCACCCGCTTCGCCGCCGCCGACCCGGTACCGCACGGCACGGACGTTGCGGAAGCCCGGGGGCACGGGCGCGCCGTTGACGCCGTCGCCGAACGTGACCACGCCGGTGTCGTAGTCGACGACGAACACGGGGTCGTCCGGGCCGTACGCGGCGAGGCTCGGGACCTCCTGCCACCGCGACGCGTTCTCTGTGACAACCGGGGCTCCGCCAAAGGCGGCCGTGGTGGTGCCGAAGAGGTCGGCACCGGGGTCGTCGTCGACCTCGATCACGACGCTGCCGGCGAGGATCGGGACCTGGCTCAGCCGCAGCCGCCGCCGCTCGGCCGGTTTCGCGGGGTCCTGGATCGGTTCGAGGGGCTCGTCGAAGATCGTGTGGGCTGCGGTGGCGGCGACCGTGTTGAGCCGCAGCCCCGATACGAGCGGCGGCGCGACCGCGAAGAGGCCGTGTGCGACCTGCAGCCGCAGCCAGCGCAGCGCCGGGCGCGGTGGCTCGCCGGGTGCCCACGTGCGGGGCAGGCGCAGCTCGACCGTGCCACTCGCGCGCAGCCCTCGGGTTTCGTCGCGGACGACTTCGGCGGGGACGAAGCGGCCGCCGTCCAGCACGTCCCAGCGCAGCAACGGCCGGGGTTCCAGCGGCAGCGGGGTGAGTCCGCCGGCGGCCGCGGGCGTGGGCGGCGCGGCCGCGATCACGAAGCCGAGCGACAGCGAGGGGAACGGGCTCGCGGTGCCGTCGAGGCCCAGCCACAGGGCGTTGCCCGGCTGAGGCTCGGCCCCGAACGGCGGGAAGGGGCGGCCGGGCCCGTTCGGCCCCAGCGGGACCGGCTCGAGCGCGCCGCCCCGCTGCACCGCGATCACGCCGAGGGTGGCCGGGGTGGCGTAGAGGTCCTGGTCGGTCTCGTAGACGACCTGGTCGCCGGTCCCGGACGCGGCGGCCTGGAAACCGGCGGGGACGAGCACCGACGCGCCGTCCGGCGGGGTCACGGTGAACTCCAGCAGCGCGGCGGCCGCGGTCGCCGGCCGGCGGCGCACGCCCGCGGTGTTCAGGTGCTCGGCGAGGATCTTCTCCGGCAGCCGGTTGACCCGGGCGAGCACGGGCTCGGCCTGGGTACCGAAGAGGCGGACGAGGGCGACGCCGGCGTCCTGGCGGTCGGGGTTGGTCCAGTCCGGGGTGTAGCCGGGAATGCGATCCCGCACGGCGGCGCGGATCGCCTCCCTGGCGGCATCGACGAGCTCCGGCTGCACCCCGGCCGGCCCGGGGCCGGGGACGAGGTGGCCTTCTTCGGCGGATTCGCCCGCCCACCAGACGTCGGTCATCCCTGCCCCTCCCCCGGCTCCACGCGGATCTCCTCGGTCACAGCAATCCCTCCCCCTGCTCGACCGCGGGCACCACGCGCGTCCGGACTTCTCGCAGCGCCGGCAGTTCTCCCGCCCGCAAAGGCACGTCGTCGCACGTCTCCGACGGATCCGCGCCGTCGATGCCGATCGCCACCGCGGCCACGTCCGCCAGGTCGCCGAGCGCCTGCTGGGCCGCCCGGAGCAACGCCGACGGGCGCAGCGCCTCGCCGAAGGGCCAGCCCGTCTCGTCGTCCCCGCCTGCCGACGGGTCGAGGAACCGGCGCAGCGCGTCACCGACCACAGTGGACACCTTCGCCCGGTCGGCCGGGGTGCCGGACAGGTCGGCCCGCAGCCGGACGTCCCGGTACGCCGGGGCGCGCACGAACACCTCGGCCGTCAGCAGCCGGGCCTTCGCCAGCCGGTCCGCGACCGCGCACAGCAAGCCCGGATCCGGCTCGGGTGCGGGCGCCCGCGGGGCCGCCGGGACGACGTGGACCGTCACCGCGCCGGGCACCCGCGCGCACGGGAAACCCGGGTGCTCGCCGATCGCGGCGTAAGCCCGGCCGACCGCCACGCCGGGGGTCGTCACCGCCAGGGTGACGAAGTCCTCGGCGGTGACCGCCCTGGTCACCTCGCCGAGCGAACCCGCGGCCCGGTCACGCGCCCGCGCCACCGTCTCCGGGTCCTCGCCGCCCGCGGCCTGGACCAGGTTCGCGGCGCGCACCGGCGAAGCGGCCGAGACGGGCAGCCAGTTGTCCGTGACGCCGCCGTTGCCGTCGCGGCCGCCGCCGATCGTGTACTCGACCAGCACGTCTCCGCCCGGGCGCGGGATCCGGCCGGTGAGCCCGTCGCCGAACACGAGCGCACCCTCGTGGCGGTCCAGCAGGAAGATCCGGTCCCGGGAGGCGCCGAAGGCGAAGTCCGCCACCGCTTTCCACTTCTCACCGGCCAGCCGGAGGCACGCCGTGAGCAGGCGGCCGGCGGCGTCCGGGAGCACGAGCCGCTGGCCGGGCAGCTTCAGCCAGTCGTCGGTCTGCTCCGCGAGATCGGTCACCGTGCGGCGTTCGCGGTGGCGGGCGCCCGACGCGTTGACCGCCAGCCGCAGCAGCACCGGCGGCGACGGGTAGGTCGCGGCCGGGGTGGCGATCGTCAGCCCGCGGTCCACTGTGGACCAGCCGGTCGGCGGCCGCAGGCGCACGACCCCGGACCGCCGCAGCCCGCCCGTGCCGTCCTCGACCTCTTCGAACGACCCGGACACGTCGCTGTCCGGCCGGAACCACGACCAGGTCAGATCGGCGGGCGGGCGGACCGGGACCGCCCGAACAGACCAGGACGGCGGTACCGGCGAGTCGAGTTCGACCAGCAGCGACAACCAGCCGGACGCCGGGTGCGAACCGGTGAGCGGCAGCGTGAAACGAGCCGAGGCGGCGGCGCCGTCACCACCCAGCAGCGGAACCCCGCGACGGGCGAGCAGATCCGCCGTGCGGTCGCGATCGGTGAACACCGTCACCTCGCCCGACACCGGAAACGCCGTCACGTCGTCGTCGAGGGTGAACCGGATGGCCGCCGCCGGGTCGCGGGCGAAGACGGTCCCGGCGGGGACCACCGTCGGCGACTCCTCGTCGGTGGTGAGCGCGAGGACGGTGGTCGCGGGCTGCGCGGGCCGGGGCGGCTCCAGCCCCAGTAGCTTCAGGATCGCGACGACGAGTTCGTCCGGGGCCTGGTCCAGCCAGTAGAGCCGCTGCTCCAGCAGGTACGCGAACAGTTCGAGGAGCGTGATCCCGGGGTCGACCGGCGCGTGCAGCGTCCACGTGCCGTCCGATTCCGCCGGGATGCGGCGGGTGACGGCCGACATCAGGTCGGCCCAGGTCAGGTCGTCGAGCTTCGGCACGGGGAGGGTCATGGCGTCCCCGTCAGGCCGAGGTAGAACGGGAACACCAGGTTGGCCTTGGTGTTGGTGCGCCGGATCCGGTACTCGATCGAGACGGTGACGCGGGACTCGTCGGCCGGGTCGGCCTCGGCGAGGACGTCGGCCAGCTCCACCCTCGGCTCGAAGTCGCGGACCGCGTCGCTGATCGAGCGTTCCAGTTCGCGCAGGTTCTGCACGCTGCCCGGGGCGAACACCGACTCGCTCGCCTTCGTGCCGAGGCCGGGCCGCATCACGCGCTCGCCCGTCGCGGTGAGCAGCAGCGCGCGCAGGCAGTGCTCGATGCTCGTCTCGCCGACGGCGTAGGAGAGCCGGCCGGCCTCGTCGGGCAGGATCGGGAACCGCCAGCCGGTGCCGAGGAAGGGTTCGGTCACGTCGCCTTCACCTTCTTCGCGAGCACGGACGGCGGCAGCGGCGACGCGGGCCCGGTGGCCCCGCCCGGCGCCGGGTGGGTGTGCTGGACGAAGGCCTGCAGGAGCGCGTTGCCGAGCACGACCGGCTCGGCCGAGCCGCCGCCGAGGTCGATGTCGGTCGCCTTGACGGTCACCGTCGCGGCTTCGAGCGTGATCTCCCCGCTGTCCTTGAGCACCACCGTCGCGCCGGACACGGTGCTGATGGTGATCTCCTTCGCCTGGTCGTCGAAGAGGATCCGGTGCCCGGCCTTGGTGCGGATGATCTTCTGGTCGGTACCGTCCTGGTGCGCGACCGGCGGTTTCTTCTTGCCGTTGTAGAGCCCGCCGAGGACGTACGGCTGGCGCATGTCGCCCTGGAAGAACGCGACCAGCACCTCGTCGCCCACCTCGGGCACGAACACCGAGCCGTAGCCGGCGCCCGCGTACAGCTGGCTGACCCGGATCCAGGGGCTGATCGACGCACCGCCGTCCAGCCAGAAGTACTTGACCTTGACGCGGCCCTCGTCGTCCCCGTCGTTCTGCACGACCTCCGCGGGCGCGACACCGTAGTACCGCTGGTCGCTCGCCATCGCGCGTGGCATCGCCGTCATGCTTTGTCCCCCTGGAAGATCTTGCGGCCGGTGAAGGTGGTGAAGAAGCCGCTCGAGTTGAGGGCGTGCTCCACGCGCTTGACGAAGTAGGTGCCGGAGAACCGCCGGCCGAGGCCGAAGATCTCCAGGTTGTCCCCGGGCCGCAGCTCCGGCAGCCCGGCCACGCGGCCGGTCGCGGTGATGAACTCGTAGGCCCGCTCCCGCAGCAGCGCGACGGCCAGCTCCTTGGCTTCCTCCTGGCTGAGCACCGGCGCGTCGACGATCACTTCCTGACGGCCGCCGGCCGCGCTCTCCGCCGCTTCCGGCCCGCTCTGCCCGTCGGCCGAGTTCTGCCCGCCGGGCAGGTCCGCCGCGGTCGCGACGTACTCGATCGGCTCCGCCTTGACCGGGTCCCAGCCGTGCACGGTGAGCTTGCTGACCTGCTGGGAGATCGTCATGGTCGGGGTGAAGTCGATGAGGTTGGGCACCAGGCCCGCCGGCTGCCCGCTGGGCCCGGTGGCCAGGCCGGGTGCGTAGGCGAGGCGGAACAGCCGGATGGGCCGGCCGTCGCGGCCGTCGGTGGGCTTGACGAAGTAGAGCGTCTGCTCGCCCGTTTCCGGGTCGGGCAGGATGTAGCAGTCGAAGTCGATGCGCTTCGCCCGCTCCATCAGGAACTGCGCGTCGGACTGGTTCTTCTGCACGACGAGGTCGTGGCGCGGGCCCTCGTGGGTCGTCTTGAAGGCCAGCTTGTTGCGTCGCGCGATCTGCTCGGCGATCTCCCAGTCGGTCTTCCCGACGAAGTTCTTGTCCTCTTCCTTGGTGGGCTTGCGGTCCTTGAGCGCGAGCATCCCGTCCACGCAAGTGATCGAGACGGTCGGCGACGCGCTGTCGGGGAACTTGGGCGCGAGCGAGCTGATCGTCCCGGTGCCGACGGTCAGCAGCTGGTCCGCGTAGCCGAGCCGGACGGAGACGCGCGTGCCGATCTGCAGCTTTTCCGAGTCGCTGTGCTTGAACTTCAGCGTGACGTCGTCCCAGTTGTTCAGCTCGAGGTCGAAGCCGGACATCTCGTCGAGGTCGCGGTGCACCTTGATGTCGAGGATGTCGTTCTTGGTCGTCGGGTCGGCCTGGAGGCCGTCGACGACGACCTCGAACCCGGGGGCGTAGCGGTCCGGGTCGGCGAGCTCGGGCTGGGTGCCCGCGGGCGCGGTCATCGCGCACCCCCTCTCACGGCAGCCGGGGCACGGTCAGCACCAGCCCCGGCTTCAGGTCGCGGGGATCGGTGATCCCGTTGGCGCGCGCCAGTTCCCGCCACGCGTCCGGGCGCCGGTAGACGGCGGCGGAGATGCGGTCCCACGTGTCGCCGCGGCGCACCACGTAGCTCTTCTCCACCGTCGGAGACGACCGCGGCGGGTCGTTGGCCTGGTCCTTCGCCGGCCGGTACTCCTTGAGCGTGAGGTCGAGCTGGGCCCGCAGCGGCACGCCGTTCTTGGCGAACAGGACGTAGTTGACGTCCAGCTTCTCCAGCACGCCCCGGAACACGGTCTCGTCCCAGACGAACTTGACGATCGGCGGCGCGTGCAGGGTCTCCTGGGGCCGCATCAGCTTGCGGATGTTGTCCACATAGGACTTCCGGACGTCGGCCAGCGTGTCCGAGGTGTCCACCAGCGCCTGCACCGACAGCGACTCGCTGCCGCCCCGGATGTACTGGATCGGCGGCGTCTCGAGCCCGGGGATGGTGATCTCGGCGAAGGTGTTGCTCTTGCTCAGCTTGTACTCGGTCGGGTTGAACTTCAGCGGGATCCGCCGGGGCACGCCCTGCGGGTTCTCGGGCTGCTCGATCTCCAGGTGCGCGTCGGCGCCCTGGCTCACCGAGGAAAACGGCGTGACGCTCACCGGCCACCTCCCCCGAGCTTGCGGTCGTTGTCGCTGCGCTCGGCGCGGGCGCACTCTTCTTCGTACAGCCGTGCCCACGCCTGGATGTGCTTGGTGAACAGGCGGGCGAACAGGGCCCCGTCGTCGCCTTCCACCTGGAAGCGCACCTCGAGGTTGTGGATGATCAGGTTCTTGGGCACGCTGTGTCTCCTAAAGCTGTCTCCTGCAGCTGTCTCCGCAGAGCGCTTGTCTCCTAGAGGACGGCCGTCAGGCCCTCGTGGGCGATTTCCAGTGACTCGATCGCGACCGCGTTCTGCTCGGCGTGCAGGTCCGGGCCGGTCCACTTGGCGGCCAGGCCGCCGTGGAAGATCCACGACTTCGCGGGCAGACCGGCCTCGTCGAGCATGATCACGGCGCCGTCGCGGCGGGCGCCCAGCGAGTCGTGCAGCCCGGTCTCGTACCAGGACCACAGCAGGCGGTCGCGAACCACCCCGCGCTTGAGGGTGATCGGGTTCCACGAGTGGCGCAGCGGCAGCCGGTGCACCGAGTCGTTGCGGCCGCCCTCGGCGTAGGTCACCACCTCCAGCTGCGCACCCATCCCGATGACCTCCTGGAAGGCGCCCGCCGCCACCACCGGCAGCAGCAGGGCCTGCGCCGGCGGCAGGTACACGTCCGCCGGCGCGAGCGTCACGAGGAAGCGGAACTTGGTCAGCGGCTCGGTCAGCGCGAGCAGCCGGTCGACCGGCGTCGTCACTGCTCGATCACCTCCAGGCCGCGGTCCTGGCCGAGCACGAGCCGCAGCGCGATGAACTCCATGGGCACGGCCGGCGCGACCCCGATCTCGCACACGACCCGGCCGGGGTCCTGCTCCGGCGGGTTGTTCGTCTCGTCGCACACCACGCGGAAGGCGTCCTCCGGCCGGCTGCCGGCGAGCGCGCCGGTGCGGAACGCCTCCAGCAGCACCGAGGTGATCGCGCGGACCAGCGACAGCCGCAGCTCCGGCGAGTTCACCTCGAACACCAGCGGCGCGGCGGCCCGCCGGATGGCCCGCACCAGCAGGTGCAGCAGCCGGCGGTGGGCGATGTACACCCGCCGCGGGTCGCCGGACAGCGTCCGCCCGCCCCACACCACGAGTCCCCGGCCGCGCACGCACCGCACCAGGTCGACGCCTCCCTCGAACAGCCGGACCTGCTGCGCCTCCGGGTATTCGACGTCGAGGTCGACGGCGTCGAGCAGCGTGGCGTTCGCCGGGGTCTCGGCGGCACCCCGCTCGGCGTCGAGCCGGGCGACCAGGCCGGCGACGTGCCCGGACGCCGGGACGGTCCGCAGGCCGGTCCCGTCGAGCGACGGTGCCCGCAGCGGCGGGTGGTACACCGCCGCCGCGGCGAGCAGCGCCTCGTCGCCGAAGTCCGCCAGCGCGCCGGCCCAGGCCACCACCTCGTCCACAGTGGACACCGTGGGCGGGACGTCCAGCAGCACCAGCCGGTCCAGCAGCGGCGCCACGGTACCCAGCAGGTCCCGCACCAGGTTCGTGTGGTCCTCGCCGCCCAGGTCGGCGCCGAGGTCCGGCAGGGCCACCAGGGCCGGCTCCGGCAGCTCGGCCTGCGTCACCACGGCGGACGCGTATTCGGCCCGCCCCGGCGGGCTGTCCGTGCCGCCGGTGAGCGTCAGGTCCCAGGACAGCGAGATCGGCCCGTCCGCCGGGATCGGCTCCGCCGCTCCCGTCGGAACCACCCGGATGAGGCGGGACGCGGCGACCCGGTCGACGACCTCGCCGGGGGTCAGGCCGGCGAAGACTTCGGCCGGCTCGCCCGGCACCAGCACCCGGACGGTGACCACCGGCGGCCCCGCGACGCTGCTGCCCCGGTACCGCACGCTCACTCGCCCGCCGTTCGCCCACGCGCCGGGACTCGCGGCCACCACGAGGAAGCCGTCCGTCCACTGTGCACTCGCGGACTCGGCGGCCCCGGCGACCCGCAGCACCCACGCGGTACGGCCCTGGTTCTCGAAGAACCCGCGCAGCGCGTACGGCGTCGCCGACGTGCCGTCCGGTGGACCGAACTCGCCGACGACGTCGTTCCAGCTCTCGACGCGCACGGGCCGGCCGACGGGGCCGCGCCGGGTGCGGCCGAGGAACACGGCCACGTCCGTGCGCAGCGGCTCCTCGCCGGTGGCCGCACGCTCGAAGGTCAGGGAAACGCCGGGAAGCGCCGCGCTGGTCATCTCTGCCCGCTCACGCGTCGATCACGAAGCTCTCGACGGCCAGCACGAGCGTCTCCATGGCGATCTCGTTCTTGGTCGCGTTGAACGACGGTCCGGTGTACTTGGTCGGCCAGGCCCGGTCGAAGTTCCAGCGCATGACCTCTTGGCGGTTCTCGTCGAGCATGACGATCGAACCGGCCGTGCGCCGCACGCGGCCGTCGAGCGCCTCCTTCACCCAGTTCCAGAAGCCGGTGTGGCCGGTGACCCCGCGCTTGAAGGTCAGCGCGCTCGGGGCCTTCTTGAGTCCCACGAGCTTGCGGACGGTGATGTCTTCGCTGCCGGTGCGGTACTCGATCACGGGCATCTCGACGTCCAGCCCGCTGGCCTCGGTGAACGAGCCGCTCACCGCGACGCCGTCGTCGCTGACGTTGGTCACGATGACCAGGAAGTTATACGCGGCATACGGGTCGTCGCGCGTCACAGGTGGCATTTCCCTTGCCTTTCAGGTCAGACGAGCTGGGGCTCGCGGGTCTTCTGCTGGATCCGGAAGATCACGAACTCCGCCGGGAACACCGGCGCCACCCCGATCACGCAGATGAGCCGTCCGTTGGCGATGTCGTCGTCGGTCATCGTGGAGCGGTCGCAGTGGACGAAGAACGCCTCGTCCGCGGTCGTGCCGGCGAGCGCGCCGGTGCGCCAGACCGTGGCGAGGAAGTTCGAGACCGTCTGCCGCACCAGCGCCCACAGCGGCTCGTCGTTCGGCTCGAACACGACCCACTGCGTGCCCTCGTCGATCGACTCCTCCAGGAACAGGAAGAGGCGGCGCACGTTGATGTACTTCCACGACGTGTCCGACGACAATGTGCGCGCGCCCCACACCCGCTGGCCGAGGCCGGGGAAGAACCGCAGCGCGTTGATCCCGCGGGGGTTCAGCAGGTCCTGGTGCCGCTTGGTGACGTCCTGGGCGATGCCGTCGGTCAGCCGGATGCCGCGGATGACCGCGTTGGCCGGCGCCTTGTGCACGCCCCGCTCGACGTCGGTCCGGGCGTAGATCCCGATGACGTGCCCCGACGGCGGCACCTCGACGAACTGCCCGGTCGAGGGGTCGTTGACGACCAGCCACGGGTAGTACAGCGCCGCGTACTTCGTGTCGAACGGCTCGCGGAACGTCTGGATGCCTTCGATGTCCAGGCCGTCCTGCGGGTCCAGGACGGCGAAGCGGTCCTTGAGCTGCTCGCAGTGGGTGACCAGCGCCGACTCGACGGTACCGGCCCACACCCCGGGCACCGCGCAGATCGCGACCTCGTCGATGTCCTCCAGCGCCACGATGCCGGTGCGCTTGCCGCTCCCGCCGTCCGTGCCGACGAAGTCCCCGACGTCGAGGCCCTCGAACGCGTCGTCGCCGTCGTCGGCGAGGGTGACCCAGGAGCCGGTGGCGGGGGCGGGGAAGGCCGCGGGATCGGCGACGAGGTCGTCGAGGGCGATCGCCCGGACCAGCCGCGACTGGCTCGCCAGGGCGCCCACCACGGTCCCCGGGGCCTCGCCGGTCAGGCGCAGGTTGCGGAACGTCTCGGTCGTCGAGCCGCCGCCGGGGTCGGCGAAGCGGGTTTCCACGGTGGCCTCGACGAGGGCGAGCCGGTCGTTTTCGAGGATCTCCTCCGGCAGGTCGGCGTCGGCCGCGAAGGGCTCGAACTCGACGATCTCCCCGGTCACCGAGCGGACGCGCAGGGCGGTGAGCCCGGTACCGGTGTCGAGCTGGGTGACCGCGCCCTCGTACAGCCGGTTCGCGCCGCCGATCCGCAGGGTCGGCGGCCGGCCGGGATCCGCGTCGGCGGCGCGGGCCGACCGCACCACGCGCACGGCGAGGCCGGGCCGCCACAGGGCGTGCCGGGTCCCCTCGGCCAGGGTCAGCTCCAGGTGGTCGTCCGCCGTGGCCACCCCGACCACCGGGAACCGCCGCGGGCCGATCAGGATCCGGAACGGCGGGGTGAGCGCGTCCAGCCCGGCCGCCGCCTCCACCCGGAGCGTGGCGCTGTCCACCGGGGATTCCTCGGCGACCCGGGTGGTGATCAGCTCGCCCTGGTCCGGAGCGGGCAGCACCGGGAGGGTGGCACTCACCGACGGCTGGATCCGCACCTGGACCGTCCGGCCCCAGGAGCCGGGGCTCGACGCGGCGAACCGCAGGGTCTCGGCCTCGGGGCGGGCCCCGGCCTGGACGTAGTCCCCGCGAGCCACCTTCACCGGCTCGGTCGGTCCCGCGTCGAGCTGGACCCGGCCGGTGGTCGTGCTGTAGCCGGTGATCGTCGCGGCCCCGATCGCGGCGCCGGTGTCACCGCGGAAGAACCCGATATCGTCCGAGCCGGTGAAGCCGATCAGGTGCGCGAGGGCCAGCGTGGTGGCGCCGGCCGCGGCGTCCTGCGCGATCAGGCTGACCCGGCCCTGGCGGAGGGTGCCGGTGGCGGCCTGCGCGTCGCCGCTCACCACCCGCTTGACGTAGAGGCGCTGCCCGCCGTTGTCGAAGAAACCCTTGACCGCCAGCGGGAACAGCCACCAGCGGCCGCCCTCGGCCGGGTCGTCGGCCCACTTGTCCCGGATCAGCGGATCCGGTTCCGGCAGGAATCCGCCGAACGTCGTCTGGTACTCCAGGAAGTTCGTGACCAGCTTCGGCTTCCCGGTGGCCGGGCCGCGCTGGGTGACCCCGACCATGCCCGCCGTGCTGGTGCTCACCCCCGCGATCGGCCGCGGCCCCGCGTCGACTTCCTCGACGTAGACGCCGGGGCTCAGGTACTCGGGCATGGCTTGGCTCCTTCTCTGCTGCCGCTACGGTTCGACGATCTCGATGACGTGCCGGCGGTCCCGTTCGGTGGGCAGCCGGACGTCCAGGACCCCGGTCCGCCCCGGCCGCTCGGTGGCCGTCAGGTGGAAGATCTGCACGGGCGGCGGCCCGATGACCGGCTCGCCCTCCCACCGCAGGGCGAGCCGGAACGCGCCGCCGGTGTCGGTGAGGGTCCGCTCCAGCCACGCGACCCCGTCCCGGATCGTGGTGCCGCGCGCCTCGACCAGCGCGTTCGCCACCGGCGCCCGGGTGACCGCGTCGACGACGACGCCGTGGACGGTGCGGACGCCGGGCCGGTACGGGAAAGCGGTGCCCGGCAGCAACCGGACCAGCCTCGGCTCGCTGCCCACCGCGGGCGGGGTCGTGTCGTCGTACGGCTCGGCCAGGAACTCGACCCCGGTCAGGGCCGCGTCGAAGCTCGCGCCGTCCGCCGGGTACAGCGGCGCGAGCCCGACGACCGAGAAGCGGACGCGGAACCGCTCCGGCTCGGCGCCCGGCCCCCGGCGGCGGCCGAGCTCCGGGTAGGCGATCGCGGCGCTCGGCGTGCGGATCGCCGGCGTGTCCTGCGGCACCCAGCCGGCGCCGTCCGGGTCGAAGCGGTCCAGTTCCGCGGTCACGTCGGCGGCCCGCACGCGCTGGGCGAACTCGTCGAACGGCACGAACCACGCCGGGCTGTGCAGCACGGAGGTCTCGACGGGGTAGTAGCGGGTCATGGCAGCGTCGCCCCGCTGATCGTGCGGCTGCGCACGAGCCGGAGTTCGGCGACGTCGAGGGAGTCGAGGTTGACGACCCGGACCTCGTAGTTGAGGGAAAGCCGGTAGGGCTTCTGGATCGCGTACCAGATCCACGACTTCTGATCGAGCGTCAGCGGGGTCAGCGTGAACTGCAGCGCCTCGGTGGTGCCCGCCATGCTGCCCGTCAGCTCCTCGCCGGTCCAGATCGCGTCGTCGTAGAAGACCTGCAGCGCCCGGCCGATCATCTGGTGCTGCGTTTCCTGGTTGCCGCCCCACGGCGTGATCAGGTAGCGCAGCAGCAGCGCCATCGGCGGTTTGCGGCTCGTCGGCGCCGACGGCGGGAGCGAGCGGATCGGCGGCCGGTTGCGCGAGGTCGGGTCCTCCGCGATCTCGTACAGGAAGACCGTGAGCGACGCCTGGCCCGGCCGGTCCTCGAGGTCGCTCAGCACCGCCCTCGGCGGGTCGTTCGGATCGAGGCTGCGCAGCGCCTCGGTGAGCCGGTCCACGATGATCGTCGAAACGTCGGCGACGACGCCGAAATCGCCCATGCCAGTCCTCCCCTGCGGCACGCCGGGACGTGGCTGCGACGTGCCGGGGCGCAGCATCGCAGGGGTGGCGTGGCCGGTCCGCGATCCGCGCGTCGCTTCGGCGTCACGGCGGCGTTCCCCGGGCGCGCGTTGACGTGCCCGCACACGCCGCGCCAACGGGGCGGTGACACACCGGCGCGCATCCTGCGGGGGTGGAGCCCCCCGAGGAGCGATCCGGCAGCATGGTTCTGCGTGCGTGGCTGGAAGGCGGCGAGCCCGGCGCCCTCCGGGTCCGCGTCCTCTCCACGATCGGCACGAACGAGGCCAAGCCGCTCGCGGTCACGTCTCCCGAGGCGGTGCTCGAAGCCGTCCGGAACTGGCTGGACGAGCTCGGATCAGGCCCGATGACGTTTTCGTGACGCCCGGTTGACGCCGCATCGGCGATAATTCCGGTAACGTTTCGCACCGGGGTCGCGAATTGCTCAACGGGTGGGGTCGATCCGATCGGTGCCGGGCAGAGGTTGGGGAGCCGATGCGCACTGGAGAAACGCAGATCGTGACACTGCGGCTGCTCAAGGGATTCACGTTGCTCGTGGACGACGACCGGGTGGCGCTGTCGTCCAGCGCGCAGCGGTTGCTCGCTTTCCTCGCGCTGCAGGACCGGCCGCGGACCAGAACCTACGTGGCGAGAACGCTGTGGCCGGAGGCGACCACGCCCCGCGCCAACGCGAACCTGCGTTCGTCGCTGTGGCGCGCGTCGCGCACCGGGCACCGGGTCATCGACGCGTCGGTGCAGGAGATGGCGCTGGCGGGCAACATCACCGTCGACATCCACGACGCGGTCGCCCGCGCGCACCGCCTGCTCGACCGGTCCTGCGGGTGCGACGACATCCTGGACCGGCGCACGCGCGACGACCTGTCCGCCGACCTGTTGCCCGAGTGGTCGGACAACGAGTGGGTGCTGCTCGAGCAGGAGCAGTTCCACCAGTTGCGGCTGTATGCGTTGGAGGCCATGGCGAAGCGGCTCACCACGGCCGGCCGGCACGGTGAGGCGGTGGCGGCCGGCCTGACCGCGGTGCGGGCCGAGCCGTTGCGGGAGAGCGCGCACCGGGTCCTCATCGACGCGCACCTCGCCGCCGGCAACCGGGCGGCGGCGCAGCACCAGTACGACCAGTGCCGTCGCACACTGCGCGAAGAACTGGGGCTCGAACCGTCCGAGGTCCTGCGCCACCTCCTGCCGCACTAGTCACGGCGATTTCCCGAATTCGGACGGTGCTCATCGCCGGAATAGCGATTCGCCGGGCAAGCACGAATTGATCGTGATTGCCCGGCGGCCGCCGTGAATTCGCCGTGAAACGGGTCGGCGTCGACGGGATCCGTTCGGCTCAGCCGGCCGAGAGGACGCGGCCGCGGACTTCGCCGAAGCCGATGCGCGCGCCGTTCGCGCCCGGGGCCGTGCCCGTGATCACCACCTCGTCGCCGTCGAGGAGGAAGCTGCGCTCCTCGCCCTTGACGGTCAGCGGTTCCTTGCCACCCCAGCTCAGCTCGAGGAACGCGCCGCGCTGGTGCTTCTCCGGGCCGGAGATCGTGCCGGAGCCGTACAGGTCGCCGGTGCGCGCCGACGCGCCGTTGACCGTCAGGTGGGCCAGCATTTGCGCGGGCGACCAGTACATCTCGCGGTAGGGCGGGCGGCTGACCTCCTCGCCGTTCCACTCGACGACCAGCTCGACGTCGAGCCCCCACGGCCGGCTTTCCCGCAGGTACGGCAGCGGTTCCGGGTCCTGGCCGGGCAGCGGGATCCGCGCGGCCTCCAGCGCGAGGATGGGGACGACCCACGCCGAGACCGACGTCGCGAAGCTCTTGCCCAGGTTCGGGCCGAGCGGCACGTACTCCCAGGCTTGGATGTCGCGCGCCGACCAGTCGTTGAGCAGCACCGCGCCGAACACGTGCCGCGCGAAGTCGTCCGGGGCGATCGGGGTGTTCCGCGGCGTGCCCGTGCCGACGACGAAGCCCAGCTCCGCCTCGATGTCCAGGCGGGTGCTCGGGCCGAACACCGGCGCGGGGTCGCCCTTGCGCTGGCCGCTCGGGCGCACGATGTCCGTGCCGGAGACCAGCACCGTCCCGGCCCGGCCGTGGTAGCCGACCGGCAGGTGCTTCCAGTTGGGCAGCAACGGTTCCGCGTCCGGCCGGAACAACCGCCCGACGTTGGACGCGTGGTGCTCGGACGCGTAGAAGTCGACGTAGTCCGCGACCTCGAACGGCAGGTGCAGCGTGACGTCGTCGACCGCGTGCACGGCGTCGTCCGGGACGTCGCCGGCGACGAGTTCGGTGATCCGCTCGCGGACGGCCACCCAGCGGTCGTGGCCCTGCGCCATGAACGGGTTCAGCGTGGGCGCGGCGAAGACGTCGTCACCGAGTGTGCGGGCCAGGTCGAGCACGGAGTCCCCGACGCGGACGCCGACGCGCGGTGCGTCGCCGGCGGCGGAGAACACGCCGTAGGGCAGGTTGGCCGTCCCGAACGGGGAACCGGCGGGGATGTCGATCGTGGTCATGCCTCTCCTCGGGGCAGCAGGCCGAGGGCGGCCAGCTCGGTCAGGGGGTCGGTGACGCTGCACGTGCCGAACGACGTGAACCGCGTCCGGACGCCGTCCTCCAGGTCCCGGACGAGCCGGGCGACGACCGCGCCGTCGCGTTCGGCGAGGTGCGCCTCGGCGTGGTCGGGGTCGGCGGCCGCGAGCAGCAGGTTCAGGAAGCCGTGCTGCTCGAACCCGGTCTCCGGGTCGGTGTTGCGCAGCGCGTGGTGCAGCCCGGCCGTCGCCTTGAACGGCACCCCGGCGTCGATGGCCGCGCAGATCGCGCCGGCCAGCTCGTCCTCGGTGGGGTACCGGTCGGCGCGGACCCCACCGGTGCGGAACTTCGCGCGGTGGCCCGTTCCCGCGAGTGCCCGCAGGAGCGGCAGGCGGCGGTCGTCGCGCGGGATCTCGACGTACACCGGCGCGGTGGCGGCCGACAGGGCGTCGAGGAGTCCGGCCGGCCCCATGCCTTCGGGCACGGCGATCTCCAGGGCCTGCAGCTCCACCGGCAGCGTCTTGACGGCGTCGAGCACGGCGGGCAGCCGGTCGGGGCCGCCGGGCAGCGTCACCGCGATCGCGAGCGGGGTTTCGCGGGGCCCGAGCAGGTCGCCCAGCGCGTCGAGCGCCGGGGCGGCGAGCACCAGCGGGCCGACGAGATCCGCGTACCAAGCTTTCCCGTACGCGTCGTGCGCGGAGATCGCGTCCGGCAGGGGCGCGAGGCCGGGCGGGAACACCGCGGCGTCGTCGCACAGGCCGGCGAAGAGGGCGGGGATCACGCGACCGGCCCGCCCTCGGGCGTGCGGAGCCGGGTGTGCCGCTTCGGCGGGATGGTCCCCGCGCGGCGGTAGTGTGCCATGGTCGCCTCCAGGCCGAATTAGTTCACACTTTGACTACCTTTTGGGCAGCGTAGTCCCCGGCTCGCTCCCCGGGTAGGGGCCGGCGGCGGGAGCGCCGCGAATGACTCATTCGCGGCGCCGGAGGTCCCGAATGAGTCATTCGCGGCACCACCGGCACGCACCCCCAACCTCTGCGCACCGCGGAACCGGGCTAGCGGCGGCTGCGGGTGTCGGACCCCGTCCGGCCGGTGATCAGCTTGCCCAGCAGCATCACCAGGATCCGCTGCTCCTCCTCGGTGAGGGCTTCGGTCCAGCCGAACTCGCGTTCGTTGTGCTCGCGGAACACCGACACCATCTCGTCGTGCCCGGCGCCGGTCAGCGACAGCTGGACCGAGCGGCCGTCGCGCTCGTCCGGGGCGCGGTCGAGCAGGCCGTCCGCGACGAGCGGCTTCATCAGGTTCGACACCGCCGCCCGGCTCATCCCGGTGAGCCGGGCCGCGCTTTTCGGCTCCAGGGGCCCGGCCAGCCAGACCACGAACAGCAGCCGGAACGCCGACCACGACCGGCCGCGCGGCCGGTGCACCGCGGCCTCCAGGTCGTAGGTGACCAGGTCCGACGCCCGGTTGAGGGTCAGCAGCACTTCGGTGGCCAGCTGGTGGCGGAAGCCGTACTCCGTCGCGAGCCGGCGGTTGGCCAGCTCGACGAACGACCAGAAGTCCAGCTCTTCCGCCATCCGGCCACCTTAACAACTGGTCAAAATCGAAACTGGTTGTGCGCCAAGGTCGCGGACAACGCGTGCGCCTCTCGCAGGAGCAGCGCGCCCAGCTGGGGAATCCGGTCGGCGCCGAACCGGTGCGCCACCCCGGTCAGCGTGAGCGCCCACCGCGGCGAGCCCGCCTGGTCGAACACCGCCGCCGCGAGGCCCCAGCTGCCCTCCACCACGAGACCGGGGTTCACCGAGTAGCCGTGCGTGCGGGTCGCCGCGATGTGCCGGCGGATTTCGACGGCGTCGTGCTGCGGTCCGTAGGTCGCGACGAGGTCGGCCCGGCCGAGGTAGTCGTCGACCTCCCGGTCGGGCAGGTGGGCGAGGACCACCATGCCGGCCGAGACGACGCCCAGCGGGAAGCGCGCTCCTTCGAACAGGACGTGGCTGCGGATCGGGAACGCGCCGTCCTCGCGGATCAGGCAGATCGTCTCCTCCCCGCGCCGCGCCGAGAAGAACGCGCTCTCCCCCGTCGCGAGGGCGAGCCGCCGGACGACGGGCAGCGCCGCCTCCGTGACGTCGTAGCGCCGGGCCGCGGCCACGCCGAGGAAGTACAGCTCCGGGCCCAGCACCCAGTGATCGGTGTCCGGCTCCCGCTCCACCAGACCCACGCCCTGCAGCGACGTCAGCAGCCGGTGCACGGTCGGCCGGGGCAGCCCCGCTTCCCGCGCGACAGCCGTCGTCGTCGCGCCGCCGGGCTCGTGGACCGCGACCGCGCGCAGCGCCCGGTGGGTCCGGCCGACGAGGTCTCCAGGTGCGTCCACTCAGTGAACACTACCCCACTGTTTTCGACCGTGAGACGAACAATCTGCTGGTCGAGTGCGTTCACTGGTTGACCGCACAACCGCCGTACCCGTCTGATGTCGGCCATGGACAAGGTGATCGAATCGGCCGCGCAGGCCATCGCCGACATCCCCGGCGGCGCCACGCTCGCGGTGGGCGGGTTCGGGATGTGCGGCGTGCCCGCCGTCCTCATCCACGCGCTGTTCGAGGCCGGGACCGCGAACCTCGAAGTGGTGTCGAACAACGCCGGGGTCGACGGCTGGGGCCTGGGCGTCCTGCTCGGCGCCGGCCGCCTGCGGCGCGTCGTCGCCTCCTACGTCGGGGAGAACAAGGAGTTCGCGCGCCAGTACCTCGGCGGCGAGCTGGAGGTCGAGCTGACCCCGCAGGGCACGCTCGCCGAACGGCTGCGCGCCGGCGGCTCCGGCATCCCCGCGTTCTTCACCGCCACCGGGGCGGGCACCCAGGTCGCCGACGGCGGCCTGCCGTGGAAGTACGACACCGCCGGCGCCGTCGAGAAGGCGAGCCCGCCGAAGCAGAAGCAGAGCTTCGACGGCAAGGAGTACGTCCTCGAGCGCGCGATCGTCGCCGACTTCGGGCTGGTCCGGGCCTGGCGGGGCGACCGGCACGGGAACCTCGTCTTCAAGGACGCGGCCCGCAACTTCAACCCCCTGGCCGCCATGTCCGGCCGCGTCACGATCGCCGAGGTCGAGCAGCTGGTCGAGCCGGGCGAGCTCGACCCGAACGACGTCCACCTGCCGGGCGCGTACGTGCACCGCGTGGTGGCGCTGACGCCGGAACAGGCCGCGGACAAGCCGATCGAGAAGCGCACCGTGCGCACCGGAACGGAGGCCCGCTGAAATGGCGTGGAACCGCGACGAAATGGCCGCCCGCGCCGCCGGCGAGCTGCGCGACGGCGACTACGTCAACCTCGGGATCGGCCTGCCGACGCTGGTGCCGAACCACGTGCCCGACGACGTCGAGCTGGTCCTGCAGTCGGAGAACGGCATCCTCGGCGTGGGGCCGTACCCGGAGGAGGACGCCGTCGACCCGGACCTCATCAACGCGGGCAAGGAAACCGTCACGGTGCGCAAGGGCGCGTCGTTCTTCGACTCGGCGCTGTCCTTCGGGATGATCCGCGGCGGCAAGATCGACGCCGCCATCCTCGGCGCGATGCAGGTTTCCGCGGCGGGGGACCTCGCGAACTGGATGATCCCCGGCAAGATGGTCAAGGGCATGGGCGGCGCGATGGACCTGGTCCACGGCGCGAAGAAGGTGATCGTCCTGATGGAGCACGTCGCCCGCGACGGGTCGCCCAAGATCGTCGAGGAGTGCACGCTGCCCTACACCGGCCGCGGCGTCGTCCAGCGGATCATCACCGACCTGTGCGTCCTCGACGTGACGTCCGACGGGCTCTCGCTCGTCGAGCTGGCGCCGGAGGTCGACTTCGAGCAGGTGCAGAAGCAGACCGGACCGCGGATCCGCGTGTCCTGACCCCCGGCGGCCGGTTTCTCGCCCACGACGCCCGTTCGAGACTCAACCTCGAACGGGCGTCGCGCGTGTGAGGGGCGGTGACCACCAGTCCGAGCCCGCCCGAGGAGTCCGATGCGCCGTCTCGCCGTCCTGGTTCTCGCGCTGCTCTGCACGATCTCGGTCGCGCCGACGGCGGACGCCGCCGTCGCACCGAAGCCCCCGCCGCTGTCCACGCCGTGGACGTCCCAGGTGAGCACCACCGACCCGCTGCCCGAGTACCCGCGGCCGCAGATGACGCGGCCCGACTGGCAGTCCCTCAACGGGGAGTGGGAGTTCCTCAACCCCGCCACCGGCGCGGGCGGCAGCGTCGACCGCTACGCCGCGCCGCCCCTCGGGCAGACGCTGCCCGAGCGCATCCTCGTGCCCTACCCCGTCGAATCGGCGCTGTCGGGCATCATGCGCAACGACAACCGCGACCTGATGTTCTACCGCCGCACCTTCACGGTGCCGCAAGCCTGGGCCGGCCGGAACGTGCAACTGCACTTCGGCGCCGTCGACTACGAAGCCACCGTGTGGGTCAACGGCGTCCAGGTCGCCACGCACAAGGGCGGGTACGACCGGTTCGAAGCCGACATCACCGCGCGGCTCACCGGCGGCGCCAACGAGATCGTCGTCCGCGTCTACGACCCGACCGACGGCCGCGGCGAGAACCAGCCCGTCGGCAAGCAGGCCACCACGCCGTCGAACATCTTCTACACGCCGTCTTCCGGGATCTGGCAGACGGTCTGGCTCGAGCCGACCGCCCCGTCGTCGATCTTCTCCGTCGACATCTACCCGAACCTGGCCGACAACACCGCACGCGTGCGGGTGTTCGGCCGCGGGGACGTCAGCGGGTACTCCGTGCTCGCCGAGTCGATGACCGGCGGCGCCGTCGTCGGCAGCGCCACCGGGGGCTTCACCGAGTTCTCCGTGCCGGTGCCGGCCGCGCGGCGGTGGTCGCCCGACGACCCGTTCCTCTACGACCTGCGGGTGTCGCTGCGCAACGCCGCGGGCACGACGGTCGACCAGGTCGTCAGCTACTTCGGCATGCGCGAGGTCGGCACGAAGAACGTGAACGGCGTGCTGCGGCCGACGCTCAACGGCGAGTTCGTGTTCCAGATCGGCACCCTGGACCAGGGTTTCTGGCCCGACGGCCTGTACACCGCGCCGACCGACGCGGCGCTGGCATCCGACCTGCAGAAGCACAAGGAACTCGGCTTCACCATGGTGCGCAAGCACATCAAGGTGGAGCCGGCCCGCTGGTACTACTGGGCCGACCGGCTGGGACTGCTGGTGTGGCAGGACATCCCGTCGACCCCGACCGCCGACTCGAACCGCACGCCGGCGCAGATCGCCGAGTTCGAGACCGAGGCGCGCGAGATCGTCGACGAGCACCGCTTCTCCCCCGCTGTCGTGACGTACGTGCCGTTCAACGAGGGTTGGGGCGAGTGGAACCTGGACGAGACCAGGCGCGTCACGACCAGCCTGAAGAACTACGACCCGACCCGGCTGGTGAACGCGCACAGCGGGTTCAACTGCTGTGCCGCCAAGGGTGATCCGGGCACCGGCGACCTCATCGACTGGCACGTCTACACCGGACCGGACGCGCCCCGGCCGTCCGCGACCCGGGTATCGGTGCTCGGCGAGTTCGGCGGTCTCGGCCTGCGCAACCCCGGCCACGAGTACAGCCCCACCGGCGGCTTCTTCGCCTACGAGCAGATGACGAGCGCGGCGCAGCTGAACGACCGCTACACCGGCATGGTCCGGGACGCGAAACAGCTGGTGACCACCAAGGGCCTGTCGGCGTCGGTCTACACCGAGATCACCGACGTCGAAGGCGAGTACAACGGCCTGCTCACCTACGACCGGCGGGTGCAGAAGGTCGACACCGCCCGCGTCCGCGCCGCGCACGCCGACCTGATCGCCGCGTCGAAGAACCTGAACGCGGCCGTGCCGCTGACGCTCGGGCACGTCCGGTCGTTCCGGGTGACCACGCCCGGGTTCACCGACCGGTACCTGCGGCACGCGGATTCCTTCGCCCGCACCGATGTCCTGACCCCGGGCAGCGCGGACGGGCCCCGGCAGGACGCCTCCTTCCGGACCGTCGCGGGGCTCGCGGACCCGCGTTGCTTCTCCTTCGAGTCGGTCAATTTCCCCGGCAAGTTCCTGCGGCACGCCGATGGCCGCGTCCGGATCGACAGCGACACCGGCGGCACGTTCGCCGCGGACGCCACCTGGTGCACGCGGCCGGGGCTCGCCGCCGGCGGGACGTCGTTCGAGTCGCTGAACCTTCCCGGCCGGTACCTGCGGCACTACGACGAAACCGTGTACCTGGCCCAAAGCGGGGGCCCGAACCCGTGGGACACCGCGACGAGCTTCGCCGCCGACGCGACGTGGAACGTCTCGGCGCCGGCGCTGTGGCGCAGCTCGGTACCCCTCGCCGTCAACGCGCGACAGTCGCTGCGGGTCACGACGTGGGGCTACACCGACCGGTACCTGCGGCACGCCGGCGGCCTCGCCTACACCGAGGTGGTGACCGGCGGCAGCGGCGCGTTGCTCAAGCAGGACGCGACGTACACCGTCCGGCGCGGGCTCGCCGAGTCCTCGTGCTACTCCTTCGAGTCGGTGAACTACCCCGGGCAGTTCCTGCGCCACCAGGACGGCCGCGTCCGCAACTCCCCGGACGACGGCACGGCCCTGCTGCGCGCGGACGCGACGTTCTGCACCCGGCCGGGCCTCGGCGGCACCGGCGTGACGTTCGAGTCGCTCAACATCCCGGGGGCGTTCCTGCGGCACTTCGACTCCCAGGTCTACATCGCCTCGGGCGGCGGCACGGGCTCCGACCGCCCCCAGACGGTGACGGCCGACAGCAGCTGGACCGTCGCGGCGCCCTGGGCTCCGTAACTCCGGCCGACCGCGCCGAGGACCACCAGCTCGGCCCCGAACGACCTGGTGGTCCCGGCGTCACCGCGTGCAGACGAAACTCGACGCCCGGTCCGGATCACCGGCGCGGTACCGCGGCCAGGCCGGGTACTCGCAAAGCGGACGGGTGCGGTCGTGGGCCACATCGGCCACGGTCGGGTTCGTCGGCGGCTGTCCCCGTTCGGCCCAGTGTTCGAGCGCCGTGAGCGAGTCCCAGCCGGCGGCGAACGCCGGTGTGCCGAAGTTGGCGTGGTTCGCGCCGGGCACCACGTAGTACCGCGTGAACGCATCCGTCGCCCGAGGCCCCGCCACCGCGCGCACCCGCTCGTAGTAGTCGCTCGTCGAGTACGGCGACACCAGCTCGTCCGCGGCTCCGTGCAGCAGGATCAGCTTGCCGCCGGCGCGGGCGAACGGGCGGAGGTCCGCGTTGTTGCGGTCCTCGATCTTGGACAGCGCACTGATCCGGCCGAGCCACTTGCCGGGGTGGCGGGGATCGACGTCGAGCGAGTTGTACTGCGGGTCGCGGGTCAGGAAGTACTTCACCCACTGGTCCCAGTACTGCATCCCGTAGCCGCTCGTCACCGGCATCGGATCGGCCGGCGCGGTGGTGCCGAACCCGAGGAACGGCGTCCGCATGTCCGCTCCCGACAGGAACGGGAAGCCCGGGTAGCCGGTCTCGCCACTGGCGACCCGGTACGGCCACCGGAACGGGGACGACATGGCGGTCACGGCGCCGATCTGCGGATCCGACAGGCAAGCCGGACCGGCGTCGGCTCCGCCCGGGCAGCGAAGCACGCGCGGATCGAAGTGGCAGGCGCCCGGGTCCGAGACGACCTTGTCCACCAGCCCGTCCGCGCCGTCGCACGCGGAGATGACGCTGTTGTAGAGGAGCGTCTGCTTGTCGACACCGGGGAACGCGCCGGGCCGCGACAGAACCTGCGTCAGGTATCCCAGGTCCAGCACCTCGGCGAGGTTGTTCCACGCCGGGAAGGCAGAGATCACGCCGTCGAACGCGGCCGGCCACCGCTGGGCCACGGTGAGGGCTTCGCGGCCGCCCGTCGATCCACCGGCGAAGTAGACCTCGGCGGGTGTCGCCGTGTAGGCGTGCCGGATGAGGAACAGGCTCGCGTCCCGCGTCTTCTTGAGGGCGTCACCGGCGGCGAAGTTGAGCAGGGCCTCGTCGTTCGCCCCGAACGACCCGTCCAGGCTCGGCGGGGCCGCCGGGTTCTGCTGGTGGCCGGAGTCGCTCGCGAACGTCGCGTACCCGCGGGCCAGGGGCACCGGCCGGTCGGCGGGCCCGAACGGCACGTTCGACGCCAGGTCGGGGATGGTGCCGTTGTAGCCGCCACCGCCGAACATCAGCGCCTTGCGGTTCCAGTCGCGGGGCAGCGCGACGCGCATTTTGATGGCGGGCGCGGCCGGATCGACGGGAAAGAGGTCGGCGTCGACCCGGCAGTACTCGACGGGACCGGTCACGACCGAAACCGACGTCACGCGGCCGCCGCCGGTCGGCAGGCTCATGACCGACGCCGGAATCTTCAGCTGGTCCAGCCCGGCGCATCCCGCAACCGTCGTCGCGGCCGCCGGGCCGGCCAAGGCGGCCGCCATGACGACCACGGTCGCCGGCAGCGCGAGCCGGCGGGCCGTCCTTGCCGATGTCCGCTTCATTCCGGCCTCAGCTCCGCGCGGTAGAGGTGCGCGCCCGGGATGGCGTGCGGATCGTCCCGGACCTCGCCCGGGTTCGTCTCGGGCAGGAACCACGCGCTGGCGAAGGTGATCAGGCCCATCAAGGTGATGTAGACGGCGACCGGCACGGTGCTCCCGGTGTTCGCGATGAGGGCGGTCATCAGGAACGGCGTGCCGCCGCTGACGATGATCGCCGAAAGCTGGTAGGCCAGCGACGCGCCCGAGTAGCGGACGCCGGGCGCGAAGAGCTCGCCGAGGAAGCTCGCGATCGGGCCGTAGGTGAGGCACTGGAACACGAAACCCACCGTCACCGCGACGAAGATCAGCGGCAGGGACGCGGTGCCGATGAGCCCGAAGTACGGGAAGGCCCAGACCGCGACGCCGAGACCGCCGATCAGGATCAGCGGCCGGCGGCCCACCTTGTCCGAGATGCGCCCGGACCACGGGATGACCACGAGCATCGCCACCGAGCTGAGCAGCACGACCGCGAGCAGGGAATCACGTTTGAGCCCGAGAGAACCCGTGCCGTAGCTCAAAAGCCCGGAGATGCTGACGTAGAACAGGCTGTTGGTGGCGGACAGGAGCCCGCAGCCGAGCAGGATGGTTCCCCACTTGCTGCGCAGCACCTGGGCCAGCGGCGCCCGGACCACCGCGCCGTCGGGCTTGCCCACCTCACGCTGCAGGTCGCGGAACTCCGGCGTGTCCTCCACCTTGGCCTGGATGTAGAGGACCACCGAGAACATCACGACGCTGAGCAGGAACGGGATGCGCCAGCCCCAGCTGAGGAAGGCGGCGTCCGGCATCAGGCCGCTGGCGGCCACGAAGATCAGGTTCGAGAGGATCACCGCGACGGGAACGCTGGTCTGGCCGAAGGTTCCGGCGAAACCCCGCCGTTTCGGGCCGGCGGACTCGGTGAGCAGGAGCACGATGCCGCCCCACTGGCCGCCGGTGGCCAGGCCCTGGATGAAGCGCAGGATGACGAGCAGGGTCGGGGCCAGCGCGCCGACGGACGCCGCGGTGGGCAGGCAGCCGATCAGGAAGGTGGCGGCCCCCATGACCGCCAGGCACGCGACGACGACCGGCTTGCGCCCGTACTTGTCCCCGAGGTGCCCGGCGAGCACCCCGCCGATCGGCCGCGCCACGAAACCGGCCCAGAACGTGCTGAAGGCCAGGAGCGTCCCCGTCAGCGCCGAGGCGTGCGGGAAGAACACCTTGGGGAACACCAGCGCGGCCGCGGTGCCGTAGAGGAAGAAGTCGTACCACTCGATCGAACTTCCGATGAGCCCCGCGGCCAGCAGCTTGCGGAAGGCCCGGGGTCGGGTCGCGGGCGAACCGGCGTCAGCGTGGCCGGATTGCCCTTCGGGTTGGGTGAGCGGGGCTGCCATGGATGCCGCCTTCGTCGGTAGCGCCGGCAAGTGATGGCGGTCATGTTAAGGCGCCGTTACGCTGCGGTTGAGGTGTGGAACACCTACTCCTCCCGCCGAAACGGTGGGTCTTTCGTCCACCCGACAACCCGGAGGATGGCACTGTGGCCAGCGAACCAGGCGAAGCGGAGACGCGCCGGCAGCGTGAACTGGCGTCGTTGTACGCCACCGTCAAGTCGCTCACCGCGCTGGGCGAGCTCGACCAGGTCCTGCAGTCGATCGTCCACCACGCCCACGAGCTGATCGGCACGGACTTCACCTACCTCTCGCTGGTCGGCGCGGACGGCAGGCTGTCGGCCCGCGCGTCGGAGGGCACGATCTCCGCCGAGTTCCTCGCGGCGGCCATCCCGGCGACCGTCGGGCTCGGGGGCAAGGTGCTGGCTTCGCGGAGCCCGCACTGGGTGCGCGACTACGCCACCTCGACGCTCATCGAGCACGATTCGAACTTCGACCGCCTGGCCGGCACCGAAGAACTGGTCGCGCTCCTCGGGGTGCCGCTGGTCATCCGGGGCGCAGCGGTCGGCGCCCTGTTCGCGGCGGACCGCTCCGAACGGTCCTTCCAGGCCGACGAGATCGCGCTGCTGAACGCGTTCGCCGATCACGCCGCGGTCGCCCTCGACAACGCCCGCCTCTACGAAGCGAGCCGGACCGCCTTGCAGCAGCTGCAGGTCGCCTACCGGAAGAGCGAGCGGGCGCAAGCGATCCACGAAGCTCTGACCGGTGTCGTGCTGGGCGGCGGGACACCGGGCGACGTCGCGCAGCTGCTCGCCGACCAGCTGGGCGGAAGCGTCACGCTCCTCGACCGGACCGGCGCCGCTCTCGTCCGCCGGGATTCCGCCGCGGACCCGTGCCGGACTCCCCCGGACACCGACCTGGCCGGCGCCGTCGAGGACGCCCGCCGCTCGGGCCGCTGCACGACTTCGGCCGGCGCCGGCGGGACCACCCGCAGCGTGGCCGCCGTCCAGGCCGGGGACAGCTACCTCGGCGCCCTGGTGTGGAGCCGGAAGGCGGCCGACGGCGACGAGGTCCCGGACGACATGGACCTGCGCACCCTCGAGCGGGCCACGCACATCGTCGGGCTGCTCGTCCTCAAGGAACGGGCCGTGGCCGAGGCCGGCGAGCGGCTGAGCGGAGAACTCCTGACCGATCTCATGGTCGGCGGCCCCGGGATCAGCCCGGCCCAGCGCGCCCGCACCCGCGCGCGCGGCATCGACGCCGACCGCCTCGATCTGGTCCTCGTCGCGGACGCCGCCGCGCTGACGTCCACCGACCTGGCACGCCACCTGCACGACATCGCCCGGGACCACGCCGGGCTGGCGGGCGAGCACCTGGGCCGGGCCACGATGATCCTGCCCGGCGAAGACGACGACCGGACCGTCGGGGAAGTCCACAGCAGACTGCGCCGCACCCTCGGCGGTCCCGTCACCGTCGTCGGGGAACGCGCGGTCAACCACGACTGGGCGCGCGCCTTCTCCCTGGCCGGCCGTTGTGGTGCGGTGATGCGCGCGATCGGGCAGACCGACCTGGGCGCCACCACGCGCCGATACGCCTTGTACGCCATGGTCTTCGACCCCGAACGGGCCGGCGAGCTCGACCGCTTCGTCGCCGACACGATCGGCGCGCTCCTCGAGTACGACGAGCGGCGTGGCACCGATCTCGTCGACACGCTCGGCGTCTACCACGACCACCGCGCCAACGTCGCGGCGACGGCCCGGGCGTTGCACCTGCACGTCAACACCCTGCTCAAGAGACTGGACCGGGCCACCACCGTGCTCGGCTTCGACTGGCGCCACGACAACGACCTCGAGCTGCGGCTCGGGCTCCGGCTGCACCGGCTCCGGGCGGCCACCGCGCCGTCGTGAGGTGCCTCAGGCGGTCCGCGCCGACTCCCGCAGGGCGATCTTCGAAAGCTTGCCGGTGCCCGTCTTGGGCAGGGTGGCCATGAAGACGAATTCGTCGGGCAGCCACCACTTCGCGACCATCGGCGTGATGTGCCGCCGGAGCTCGTCGGCCGTGGTGGCACTGCCTTCCCGCAGGGCGACGCACGCGACGGGGCGTTCCATCCACCGCGGGTCGGGGCGGGCGATCACGGCCACTTCGACGACGTCGGGGTGGGAGGCGATGGCGGCCTCGAGCTCGACCGAGGAGATCCACTCGCCCCCGGACTTGATCAGGTCCTTCATGCGGTCCACCAGCCGCAGGTAGCCCTGGGCGTCGATGGTGGCCAGGTCGCCGGTGCGCAGCCAGCCGTCCTCGGTGAAGCTTTCGGCGGAGTCCACCCGGAAGTAGGCGCCCGCCACCCAGGGACCGGCGACCTGCAGCTCGCCGACGGCGCGCCCGTCGCGCGGCAGCTCCTCGCCGGTCTCGACGTCGGCGATCCGCACGTTCACCAGGGGCAGCGGCTGGCCCTGGGCGGCCCGCACGGCCACCTGGTCCGCCGCGGTCGCGTCCCGGTGCTGGGTGCGCGTGCCGCCGATGACCCCGACCGGGCTGACCTCCGTCATCCCCCAGGAATGGGTGATGGGGACGCCGATCGCGGCGAGGTAGGTCTCGGACAGCGCCGGGGGCACGGCGGAGCCGCCGCCGAGCAGGAACCGCGTGGCGCTCAGGTCGTGCGCCCGCAACTCGGGTGCCAGGCTCGTCCACACGGTGGGGACGGCACCGGCGACCGTCACCCGCTCGGCCGCCATCAACCGCAGCAGGTGGCCCGGCTCCGCGGAAGCGCCGGGGAGGACCAGCGCGGCGCCCGCCATCATCGCGCCGTAGGGAAGGCCCCAGGCGTTGGCGTGGAACATCGGCACGATCGGCAGCACGACGTCGCTTTCGCAGAGGCCGATGAGGCCGGCCGCCAGCGTCCCCAGGCAGTGCAGGATCGTCGACCGGTGGCTGTAGAGCACACCTTTCGGCGGTCCGGTCGTCCCGGAGGTGTAGCACAGGCCGGCGGCCAGGTTCTCGTCCGCGAGCGCGAAGGTGTCTTCGAACGAGCCCGCGAACGGCTCCGCCGCGGAGATCAGCTCGTCGTAGCCGGAGATGCGGGGGTCGGCGGGGATCGGCGTGTCGGTGCCGTCGGGCAGCACCACCCAGTGCCGCACCACCGGCAGCCGGTCGACGCTGGGCCAGATCCGCGGGAGCAGCCCGCGATCGACGAACACCACGTCGTCCTCGGCGTGGTTGACGATGTACTCGAGGTGCTCGGCCGGCAGCCGGATGTTGATCGAGTGCAGCACCCTCTTGGTGGCCGGCACCCCGAGGTAGAGCTCCAGGTGGCGCCGGCTGTTGCTCGCGAACGTGGCGACCCGGGCGCCGGGCAGGACGCCGAGGGAGTCCAGCGCGGTGGCGAGGCGCCGGGTGTTTCCGGCCACCTCGGCGTACGTCGATCGCCCGGCGCCGGCCGTCACGATCTCCTTGTGCGCGAAGAGCCGCTCGGCGCGCTCCAGGATGTGGGCGATGGTCAGCGGACGTGGCTGCATCAGCCCGTCCATGGCGTCGCCGCGAAACCGCTCAAGCCGCATGGAGCTGACTTTAAGTGCCGTCAGTGGCGGAGGAGAGGGCACAATGTCCCACTCCTCCACCCCTTCCGGTAGTCACTACCACCACTGCGGCGGTGCCTCGTCAGCCGCAGGCCTTTCCGTCCACCGCGAAGGCCGACGGCGCCGGATTGGTCCCCGTGTAGCTGCCGTTGAAGCCGATCGAAACCGACTGCCCCGGGGCCGGCGAGGCGTTCCAGGGCAGGGCCGTGGCGGTCACGTCCGCGCCGGCCTGCGCCCACGTCGCCGACCAGCCCTGCGTCACCTTCTGCGCACCCGGGAACGTGAAGCCCAGTTTCCAGCCGTTCCAGGCCGTCGTGCCCGTGTTCTTCACCGTGACAGTGGCCGTGAAGCCGCTGTTCCAGGTGTTCGCCGCGTACGTCACTGCGCAGCCGCCCGCCGGGGTGACCGGCCGGGTCGTGAACGACGCGGCGGGCGAGTCCGGGCCCGTCAGGCCCGCGCCGTTGCGCGCCACCACGACCAGGGTGTAGGCGGTCGACGGCGAGAGACCCGTCAGGGTCGCCGTGGTCCCGCTGACGGTGGCCAGCACCGTGCGGGCCGAACCGGTCACGCGGACCACGTCGTAGCCCTCGACACCGCTCTCCGGATCCGCGGACGCTGCCCAGGTCAGCGTCGCGCCGCTGCCGGACACCGCGGACACGGCGGGCGTGCCCGGCGCGGCGGGCGCCGTCGTGTCCACAGTGGACGACGACTTTTCCGCCGTCCAGTTCGCCAGCCAGGCCAGCGCCGAGTTCCAGTTGATCGCGACCTCGTTCACCGAGTACGCCTGGATGTCGTCGACGAAACACCGCTGCGGCGCGCAGCCGGCGAGCAGCCGGGCCGCGGTCGGGTCCTGCAGGCCGCTGTTGGGCCCGCCGGACAGCGCGCCGGGCGGGGCGATCGGCAGCGACGGGTCCAGCTGGTGCGCCCAGAACCGGTGGTGCACGTTCCGCACCGGCTGATCGCCGTGGCCGGAGACGTACGAGTAGTTCGCGGGGTTGCGGCCCAGCAGGTAATCCATCGCCGCGAACGCGCCGTCGCGGTACTCGTCCCGCTTGGTGAAGTCGTACGCCAGGGCGAGCACCACGCCGTTGTTGGCCACCAGGCCGTTGGAACCCCACTCGTACGAGCCGTCGGCCGTGCGGTACGGCGCCGGGTAGCCCATGGCCGCCATCTGCGCCAAGTGGCTGTCGGCGGTCGTGGTGATCGCCGTCCGGATCGCGGCGACGTCCGCCGCCGGCAGGTCGGTGGGCACCACCGCGAGCGTGATGTCGCCGAGCGCACCCGTCGAAGCCCAGTCGAAGCCGTGCGTGGTGAAGCTCTTCCCGCGGTAGAGCGGAGAACCGGTGACGTCGGCGCGGTAGGCGCTCGTCCCGGTGGTGGTGAACAGTTCCGCGGCGGCCCAGTAGAACTCGTCGGTCACCGTGCTGTCGCTGTAGGTGCCGCCGCCGGTGCCGTCGTTCGGGTCGGCCAGGACGTTCGGGTTGGCCTTCGCCGCCGCGTACGCCTTCTCGGCCGCGGCGAGCAGCTTCGCCGAGTACGCCGGATCGATGGTCCGCCACAGCCGGGACGCCTGCGCCGCGACCGCGGCCGTGTTCAGCGTCGCGGCCGTGCTCGGCGGCGACAGCCGGCGCGGCTGGCTGTCCTGGTCGGGCCGGGTGGGCAGGGACGTCCACTGCGCGTCGTGGACCTTGTGGTGCACCATCCCCGCGTTCGGCTTGCCGTCCGGCACCTGCATGGCGAGCAGGAAATCGACCTCCCAGCGCGCTTCGTCGAGGATGTCCGGCACGCCGTTGGCCCGTTCCGGGATCGCCAGCTTGCCGTCGCCCAGCGCGCTCGCGTCGCCCAGGCGCAGGGCCCGTTCGTACTCGTCGAGCAGCTCCCACGCCGCGATGCCGCCGTTCACCACGTACTTGCCGTGGTCGCCCGCGTCGTACCAGCCGCCGCGCACGTCGAGGGTGTAGCCGCAGTCCAGGTCCGACCGGCAAGGAACGTTGTCGTCACCTTGGTTCGGCGCCACGTTCACGTGTCCGGCCGGGCGCGCGTAGGCGGCGCCGGCGTACGCGGCGTCGATCGCGATACCGCTGCGCTGGTGGTAGAAGAACGCCAGCGAGTCGGAACGCAGCTTCTGCGGCCCAGTCGCGGAGATGTCGAACGGGAAGCTGGTCTCGGACCCGACGGTCAGCGTGTAGCCGGCCCCCGCGGTGTCGTAGGCGGAGAAGTCGATTTCGTGCACGCTCTCGCCGGAAGGCGCGTCGGCACCGCGCGGCGTGGTCCGGCCGGTGGCCACCGCGGTCCCGGCCGAGTTCTTCAGCGTCCAGGTCTGCGCGCTGGTCGAGTCGCTGATCAGCGTGGCCCGCTTGGGCAGGCCCGGCACGTAGCTTTCCTGGTTCACCCGGATGCCGCTGGTCGGCGGCAGGCCGCCGGGCGGGACGACACCGCCGACGAGGGAGATGTTGTCCAGGCAGACGGTGTTGGCGGCGGCCTGGCCGCCGAACCAGAACGCCAGCTGACCGTTGCCCGCGGCGGGAAAGTCCAAAGTGGACGTGAAGGTGACCGCGAAGTGCTGCGTCGACGGCGTCACGGTGAAGTCGGTCCGCGAAATCTGCCGATAGGGTGACACGGCCTCACCCGCGACGGCGGAGATCGGCTGGGTGGTGGTCGCGTGCGCGTCGAAGGTCAGGGTGTACTGCTGTCCCGCCTCGAACGGCACGCCGTTCTGGCCGGCCAGCGCGTCGTACCCGTTGGCCGTGCCGCCGGGGACGCCGGTGCAGAACTCGCCGCCGGCGACGCGGCCGGTCGTGCCCGCCCCGGCCCACCACGGGTCGAGGCTGCCGCCGTCGAAGGTGCCGTTGAGCAGGCGCTCGTAGTCCGCGGCGGAGGCGGGCGCCGTGCCCCCCGCCAGCCCGAGTACCACCGCGACCAGCAGGGCCGGCCCGGCCCGCAGTTTCCTTGCCCGCATTCGCCATCTCCTCGTTGTTGTTGCCGTGGATGGTGATCCGGACTGAGAGCGCTCCCAGGCGACCGTAACCGTGCCGTGCGCGCTTGGCAATCTCCGGCGAAACTTTCGACGCTCGGCTACCGCGGGCGCGTCACGACTGCTTCTTCTTCTCGGCCCGCACCAGCCCGCCACCGATGATCAGGCGCTGGATCTCGCTGGTGCCTTCATAAAGCCGCATCAGCCGGACGTCGCGGTAGATCCGCTCGACCGGCACTTCGCGCATATACCCGGCCCCGCCGTGGACCTGTACCGCCAGATCGGCGGTCTTCCCGGCCATCTCCGTGCAGAACAGCTTCGCCGCCGACGGCGCGATCCGCCGGTCCTCCCCCGTCACGTACAACCGAGCCGCCTCGCGGGCCAGCGCGCGCCCGGCGAGGACGCCGGTCTGCTGGTCGGCGAGCATCGCCTGCACCAGCTGGAAATCCCCGATCGGCGTGCCGCCCTGCGTCGCGGTGGCGGCGTAGGCGACCGACTCGTCCAGCGCCCGCCGGGCCGCGCCGACGGCCAGCCCGGCCATATGGATCCGGCCGCGCGCCAGCGACGTCATCGCCGCCTGGTAGCCGACGTCGCCGTCTCCGCCGACCAGGGCATCCGGGCCCACGCGGACCTGCGAGAACGTGACGTCGGCGGTGCGCGAGCCCTCCTGGCCCATCTTGGCGTCCTTCGCGCCGACCGTGATGCCCGGCGTGTCGGCGGGGACCAGGAACACCGCGATCCCGGTGCCGGCTTCCGACGCCGGCTTCGTGCGGGCGAAGACCACGAACAGCCCGGCCTCGGTGGCGTTGGTGATGAACTGCTTGCCGCCGTCGATCACCCAGCCGTCGCCGTCCGGCTTCGCGCCGGTTCGCAGGCCCGCCGGGTTGGAGCCCGCGCCGGGCTCGGTGAGGGCGAACGACGCGACGACGTCACCCGAAGCGATGCCGGGCAGCCACCGCGCCCGCTGTTCCTCGGTCCCGAAGCCGACCAGGACCTGCCCGGCGATGCCGTTGTTCGTGCCGAACATCGACCGCAGCGCCAGCGACGTGTAGCCCAGCACCATCGCGACCTCGACGTCCTGGACCAGGTCCAGGCCCAGCCCGCCCCACTCCTGCGGGATCGCGTACCCGAACAACCCCATCTCGGCGGCCTGCCGGCGCAAGTCGCCGGGGATGGCGTCGGTGGTCATGATCTCCAGCTCGCGAGGCATGACGCGAGTGCGCACGAAGTCGTCGATCTGGCCGAGCACGTCCGCGAACACGTCGTCGGGGACGTCGGGGTTGCCGGTGTACATGGTTCCACTATCGAACGCGGATCGGGATCAGTCCACCGCGGCCCCGGCCGCGCGGAAGCGGGTCCGCAGCTCGCCGAGCCCGTCGACGCGGCTGGTGAGCACGTCGTCGGCGGTGAGGTAGCGCGGGGGCGTGCGGCGGTTGCCGACGCCGGCCGGGGTGCCGGTGAAGATCAGGTCGCCCGGCAGGAGCCGGCACACCGCCGAGAGCCGGGACACCAGTTCCGGGACGCCGAAGATCATGTCCGCGAGCGACGCCTTCTGCACCACTTCGTCGTTGAGCAGGCAGGTGATCGCGGCACCGGGGGCGAGCTCGGTGACCAGGTGCGGGCCCGTCGGGCCGAAGCCGGGGAACGACTTCGCCAGCGAGAACTGCGGCGGTTCGCCGAGCGACTGGAGCCGCCGCTCCGAGAGGTCCTGGCCGACCGTGTACCCGGCGACGTGGCCGAGTGCGGCCTCCTCACCGATCCGGTGCCCGCCCCGCCCGACCACCGCCACCAGCTCGACCTCCCAGTCGACCCGGTCGCCGGGCAGCTCGACCGTCTCTTGTGGACCCGCGACGCAGGTCGGGAACTTGGTGAACACCAGCGGGTCGGCCGGGGGCTCGAACCCGGCTTCGACCGCGTGCGGCGGGTAGTTGAGCGCCACCGCGAAGACCTGCCGGGGCCGCGGCACGGGCGGTCCCAGCCGCGCCGGGTCGTACGGGCTCGACGCCTCGGGCGCGGACCCGGCCCACTCGGTGAACGCCGCCCAGTTCTCCAGGACGTCCATCGGGTCCGGGCCGAAGCCGCCGGCGTCGAAGACGTCCAGGGCCCGGTCGCCGGTGATCAGCGCGGCGCGGCCGCCGAGGTTCGCCAGGCGCATCACGCACCACCGGCCGGGGGCGGCGTCCCGTAGGCGTCTTCCCACGACACGACCCGGTTGCGCAGCACACCGAGCTTCTCGATTTCGGCCTCGACCACGTCCCCGGGCTTCAGGTAGTGCGCGAACGGGTCGTCGGTGCTCGCGGCGACGCCGGCCACCGTGCCGGTCGTGATGAGGTCGCCCGCGCTGTAGACCTGCGGCGAGTGGTAGGCCACGAGCTCCGGGATCGACACGGACATCCGGCTCGTGTTCGACTTCTGCCGCACCTGGCCGTTCACCCGCAGCTCCATGTCCAGGTCGTGCGGGTCGCCGACCTCGTCGGCGGTGACGATGTACGGGCCGATCGGGCAGAACGTGTCGATGGCCTTGGAGAACGAGAACACCCCCGACTCCATCTCGCGCCGCTGGATGTCGCGGGCGGTGATGTCGTTGAACACGAGGTACCCGGCGATGTGCCCGGCCGCCTGCTCCGCGCCGAAGAACTTGCCGGGCTTCCCGATCACGACGGCCATTTCGAGCTCGTAGTCGAGTTCCCGGGTCAGGTGCGACGGGTACACGATCGGGTCGCCGGGACCGATGATCGCGTCGACGTTCTGGAAGAACACGATGCCCTTGTTGACCGGGTGCGACCAGTTGACCCGCGCGAGGTCGTCGTGGTGCTCGCGGAAGTTCCCCGCCGTGTGGAAGAACTTCTTCGGCACGATCGGCGCCCGCAGGCGCACCTCCGACGCGCGGAAGCGGCGCCCGGTCTCGGGCACGCTCCCGCCGCGTTCGAAGAACTCACGGGCCGAGGCGGTGTCGAGTTCCAGGACCAGGTCGTCGGCGAGGCGGCCGACCAGGCCGTCGTCGAAGGTCACGAGCTTCACGGGCGCTCCACGGGGACGGTGACTCGGAAGACGCGCAGCTGGAGGGCGAGCGTCGCGTAGTAGCCCACCAGCGTGGTCAGCTCGACGGCCACGCGGTTGCCAATGATTGGCACGGTCTCGGCGTAGGTCACGTCGTCGACGTCGCCGTCCAGCAGGGCGAGCACGAACCTCAGGGCCGTCGCTTCGACGTCGTCGAGGCCGTCGGGCAGGGTCAGCGCGGCGATCGCGGCGAGCTGGGCGTCCGTGACCCCGGCGGCGCGGGCGGCGGGGTCGTGCGCGTACCGCTCGAACGCGCAGTCCCACCGGGCCGCCACCGCGAGGATCGCCAGCTCCCGCACCCGGTCGCCGAGCGCCGTCTCGTACCGCACCGCCGCGCCCAGCCGCTGCAGCGCCTGCCCGGTCGGCGGCGCGAACAGCATCGCGTTGAACGGCCCGGTCAGCGCGCCCGCGGCGTCGGCGAGCGGGAACGGGCCGCCCGCCCGGGGACCGCCGACGATGGCTTCGCGGAGCACGCGCTGTTCGTCGTCCAGGTCGGCCGGAGTCAGCCCGGGCAGTCTCGTCATGCCCCGATCCCAGCAGCGCCGCCCCCGGGTGTGCGCCGGTCTGCCATTGAATGGAACAGCCGTTCTCGCGAACCGGATCTGCGCTTAGCGTCGCGGCCAGGTCGGGAGCAGGGAGCGGAAGTGGATTGGCTGGGTCTGCGGGGCAAGGGCGCGCTGGTCGCCGGCGCGGGCGGGATCGGCGGCGCGGCCGCCCTCGCACTCGCCGAAGCCGGGGCGGACGTGGTCGTCGCCGACCGCGACGCGCACCGGCTCGACGAACTGGGACTGCGTGCCCTCGAGGCCGACCTCACCGACGCCGAGGGCGCCCGGAACTGCATCACCCGCGCCGACGAGCTGCTGGGCGGGCTCGACATCTTCGTCCACGCGGTCGGCGTCAACGACCGGCGCCCGGTCCTCGAGACGCCGGACGACGTCTGGCGCCGGATCACCGCGGTCAACGTCGACAGCGCGTTTTGGACCGGCAAGGCGGCGGGCGAGCTGATGGTCGCCCGCGGCTACGGCCGGATCGTCTACCTCTCGTCGGTGTCCGGCCTGCTCGCCCATCCGCACCACGCGCCCTACGCGGCGAGCAAGGGCGCGGTCAACCAGCTCTGCCGGGTGATGGCCCGCGAGTGGGCGGCCTCGGGCGTCACGGTCAACGCCGTCGCGCCCGGCTACACCGAGACCGCGCTGACCCATGACCACCTCGAAAAGCCCGGTGTCCGCGACGGCCTCACCGCGCTCGTCCCGGCCGGGCGGCTGGGCACCACCGAAGACCTGACCGGCCCGATCCTGTTCCTCTGCTCCGGCCACGCCGCGTTCGTCACGGGCCACGTCCTGTACGCCGACGGCGGCCGCACCCTCGTCTGAAGGAGTCCTTCGTGCGTTTCACCGGCAAGACCGTCCTCGTCACCGGCGCCGGCACCGGGTTCGGTGCCGAGCTCGCCGTCCGGGCCGCGACCGAGGGTGCCGACGTCGCCGTGCACTACCGCGGCTCCCGCGCCGGCGCCGAGCGCACCGCCGCACGTGTCGAAGAGCTGGGCCGCAAGGCTTTCCTCGTCCAGGCCGACATCTCCGAGCACGCGCAGATCCGCCGGATGGCCGACGAGGTGTGGAGCCACTTCGGCCGGGTCGACGTCGCGGTCAACAACGTCGGCGACGTCGCCCGCGACCAGATGTCCTGGCGGGATCTCACCGAGGAGTCGGTCGACCACGTCCTCGCCGTCGACATCAAGGGCACGCTGCTGTGCACGCACGAGTTCGGCGACCGGATGCTCGCCCAGGGCGGCGGCGCGATCGTGAACATCGGCTCGACCGTCGTCGCGCGCGGCAGCGCCCGCGCCCCGCAGTACGCGGCGGCGAAGGCGGGGATCATCGGCCTGACCAAGTCCTACGCGCACGCCTTCGCGCCCACCGTCCGGGTGAACGTGTTCGCGCCCGGCTTCATCGAAACCGAAGCCACGCTCGGGCGTGAAGACTGGCGCACCGGCCGCGCCGAGAAGCTGCGCGACGCCACCCCGATGGGCCGCATCCCGAAGCCCGAGGAGCTCGCCGGGGCGGCGCTGTTCCTCGCCACCGAGGACGCCGGGCACATCACCGGCGGTTTCCTGGTCGCCGACGGCGGCTACACCATGCTCGGCGCATGATCTCGGCAAGGAGGACGGCGATGACACCCAGAATCGTGTTCACCGGCGGCCGCGTCTTCGACGGCAGCGGCTCCCCCGCGGTCCCCGGCGACGTCGTGGTCCGTGGTGACCGGATCGAGAGCGTCCGGCCCGGTGGCGGCACCGAGCTCGCGCCGGACGACCGGGTGGTCGACTGCCGCGGCGCCACCGTCATGCCCGGTCTGGTCGAGTCGCACTGCCACCTGACGTTCCCGTCCGCGGTCGGGCACCTCGATCCGTCGTTCAACCCGCCGGTCGACGTGAGCTTCTTCCGGCACATGCCGAGCCCGGACGAGCACCTCGCGATCGCCGAACGCAACGCCCGGATCCTGCTCGACCACGGGTTCACCAGCGCCTACTCCGCCGGCTCGCTCACGCCGGTGCCCACCGAGGTGCGGGTGCGCGACCGGATCGCCGCCGGCCTGGCCGCCGGGCCGCGGCTGCGGGCCGCGTCGTTCGAACGGGACAACAACCCGGTGCGGATGGGCCCGGGCGGGCCGGCACCGCAGGAGACGGGCCCGGCCGCCGTACGCGCGTTCATCCGGGACCAGGCCGAACTCGGCTTCGACAGCGTCAAGCTCCTCATGAGCAACGACGACGTCTTCTTCGAGGGCGGTTCGATGGTCACCCAGTACAGCGCCGAGGAGGCGGACGCGGCCGGCGAGCAGGCGCGCGAGTCCGGGGTGTGGCTCAACTGCCACGCCCAGGCGCCCGAGTCGATCAAGCTGGCGGTGCGGGCCGGGTTCCGCTCGATCTACCACTGCTCCTACGCCGACTCCGAAGCCATCGACCTGCTGGAAGCGCACAAGGACACGATCTTCCTCTCCCCCGCCGTCGGCATCATGTGGGCCAACGTCCACGAAGGCGCCGAGTTCGGCATCGACGCGGCGATGGCGGAGAAGATGGGCTCGGTGAAGTCCCTGGAGGCGATGCAGCAGTTGTATCCGGAGCTGCGCAAGCGCGGGCTGCGGGTCCTTCCGGGCGGCGACTACGGGTTCCCGAACAACCCCATCGGCCGCAACGCCCGCGACCTCGAGTTGTTCGTCCGGCTCTTCGGCTACTCCCCCGCCGAAGCGTTGCGGGCGACCACGTTCCACGGCGGGCAGGTGATGGACCTGCCGGTCGGGCTGCTCACCGAGGGCTACTTCGCGGACGTGCTCGTCGTCCGCGGCGACCCGGCTTCGGACGTCACGCTGCTGCAGGACCCGGCCAACCTCGAGGTGATCATGCAGGGCGGCCGGTTCCACCAGGCGGCCGCGTGATCTACCGCGAGGTGCCGGGGTTCCGGCCCGTGGAGCTCGACCTGACCTCGCCGGACGACGCGGTCGCGACGATCGTGTACCTGCACGGCGGCGGCTGGCGGCGCGGCTCGCGGCTCACGCCGCTGCCCGGCTTCGAGAAGCTGACCGATGAGCTGGCGGCCCAGGGGTTCCGGGTCGCCGCGGCCGACTATCGGCTGAGCGGAGAGGCGGTCTTCCCGGCGCCGCTGGACGACGTGCGGGCCGCGATCGAGTTCGTCCGGGACGAGCGCCCGCTGTTCGTCTGGGGCGAGTCGGCGGGTGCACACCTCGGTCTGCTGGCGGCGCTCACCAGGTCCGAAGTGGACGGTGTGGTGGCCTGGTTCCCCCCGACCGACCTGCTCGGCCTGCGCGGCGACGTTTCCCGCGAAGCGCTCCTGCTGGGCGCGAACCCGGAGGCGGTACCGGAACTCGCGCAAGAGGCCAGCCCGCTGACGCACGCCCACGCCGGCGCACCGCCGGTCCTGCTGATGCACGGCGAGGACGACGACCTGGTGCCCGCCGCGCAGAGCGTCCGGCTGGCCGAGGCCCTGCGAGCCGCGGGCGCGCCGGTGGAGCTGCACCTGGTGCCCGGCGCCCGGCACCGCTGGACGGGCGCCGATCCCGCGGCCGTGGTGGCCACGTCCGTCAAGTTCCTGCGGGCCGCTTTGTCCCGGTGAAGTGGCCGAGCGGGAACAGCGGGTCCGCGCTGCCACCCGGCCGGTCCTCCGGATGGGCCTCGACGGCGGCCATCGACGACGGCAGCTCGATCGGCAGCCGCCCCTCGGCGACGGCGTGACCGAACACGACGTCGAGGACCGCGTCGTCGGCCGCGCCGAAGTCGGCCAGCAGTGCCGTCGCGTGCTCGGCGAGTTCGGGCACCACCGCCGCCCGGTCGAGGAAGACGTCGACGACCGTCGGCACCGTGGCCATGAGCTCGAGCAGGTGCGCACGGCGTTCCGCCGGCAGGTCGAGACGCCCCTGGTGGAAGAACGCCTCCGGAAGGCGCGTCCTCGGCTCGTACGGCGCGGCGATCCGCACCAGCGCCGCGTCCGCTTCGGTCGGTGAATCCACAATGGACGCGTACCGTCCCGCGACCCCGCGGTCGATTCCTTCCACGTACAGCCGGATTTCCGGCTCCAGCGGCAGCGTTCCGGCGAGCAGCACCATCGACCGGCGTTGCGCGTCGGCCCCGGCGGCGGCGAAGTCGGCCCGGCCGACGGTGGCGACCGCGTGCGCCTCGTCGACGTACGGGTTTTCGAACAACCCCAGCCGGACCATCAGCGCCAGGACGCGCCCGGCCGACTCGTCGATCCGGGTCTCGGGCAGCCGGCCCGCTTCGACCAGGCCGACGACGGCTTCCGGGCACCACTCGCCGCCGAACTGGTCGACGCCCGCGTCGAGCAGCCGCAGCACGCGCCCGGCGACGTCGAGGTGCTCGGCGCCCCACGCCCGGGCGGGCCACACCGAGCCGTCCGGCAGCGTCGTGTCCGTGAGCAGCCCGAAGTCGGTGCACACCAGGCCGTCGAAGCCTTCGTCACGCCGCAGCTGCCCGGCGATCACCTCGCGGTCGAAGGCGAACCCGACGCCGTCGAGGCCCGGCACGCCGACCGGGCGGCCGTAGTACGGCATCACCGCGGCCGCCCCGGCCCGCAGCGCCGGGCGGAAGACTTCGCGGTGCTGCTCGTAGCGCCCGTCGGGGTACACCTGGTCCTTGCCGGACGCGAAGTGCGCGTCCTCGCCGCCGGCCTGCGGGCCGGCACCCGGCCAGTGCTTGACCATCGCCGCGACCGAACCGGGCCCCAAGTCGTTGTCCTGCAAGCCTTCGACGTACGCGGCGGCGAGGCGGGCGACCACGTCCGGGTCGGCGCCGAACGTGCCGGACGTGCGGCACCACCGCGGTTCGGTCGCCAGGTCGGCCATCGGGTGCAGCGCCAGCCGGATCCCGACCGCCGCGTACTCGGTCCGCACCACTTCGGCGAACGCGCGCACGGCGTCGGCGTCGGCCAGCGCGCCGAACCCGAGCGGCTCCGGCCAGCGGGAACAACCGCCCGAAGGCACCGACGTCAGCGGGTTCTCGTTCGCCGAGTGCCGAGGGTCCGACGAGACGAGCGCCGGGATGCCCAGCCGGCTCCCGGCCGCCATCCGCTGGACGTCGTTGTGCCAGCGGGAAAGGGGAGCCGCCGACACGGGCGCCATCAGGGACAGGCAGCGGACGTGCCGGTCCCGCACCACTTCCGTCGTCGGCGCGGTGGGCAACGGCCCGGCCGGCTCCTCGACGAAACCACCCTCGGCGGTGACCGCCACCGGGGCGTGGAAGAGCAGTCCGGCCTTCTCCGCCAAGGTCATCCGGCCGAGCAGGTCGCGGACGCGGTCGTCGGTGGGCCGCGCGGGATCCTGGTACGGGAACATGCGGCCGAGCATGACCGCCCGTCCGGGGCGGCGCCCCTCAGCGTGCCATCCAATGGCACGTCAGTGCGCGCCCAGCTCCCGCGAGATGCCGCGCGCCGCCGTCTGGACGGCCAGGCCGAGGTGCCGGGGCCGGGCGACCCGCTTGGGGACGAGCACGCCGAGGACGCCGGCCAGGACGTCACCGCGGCCGAAGATCGGCGCGGCGACCGACACGATCGCCACGGTCTCGTCCTGGCGGCGGAAGATCGCGAGCCGTTCCCGCCGGACCTCGGCCAGGGTGCGGCGCAGCTTCTCGGCGGGGATCAGCCGGTTGTCCGGCTCGCTGTAGACCGGCTTGGCCAGCAATTCCTCCTGCACCTCGCGCGGCGCGAACGCCAGCAGCGCCAGCCCGACGCCGGTGGAGTGCAGCGGCAGCCGGCCGCCGGTGCGGTAGTCGACCGGCGCGGCCTGGTGCCCGGAGAGCCGCTCGACCAGCAGGGCCTGCATGCCGTCGCGGACCGCCAGCTGGACGTGCTGGTGGGTGACCTCGGCGAGGTCGTTCATGAACGGGAGCGCGACCTGGCGCAGCCCGTGCCCGCGCGGGGCCAGCGTCGCCACCTCCAGCAGGCGCAGGCCGACGCAGAAGCGGCCGTGGTCGTCGCGCTCGAGGGCGCCCCACTCGCGTAGCCGGTTCGCCAGCCGCAGCGCCGAGCTGGGCGGCATCTCGCACCGCCGGCTCAGCTCCGCGAGCGAGAGCGCTCGGTGGTCGGCGTCGAACGCGGCCAGCAGGGCCAGCGCCCGGTCGACGACCGGCTCCCCGTGCGCCGGACGACGGCCTCGCCCCCTCGGCGTTCCATTGGTTGGCACAACCGGTGACCGTACCCGAAGCCGCTGGTCATCCTTCCCGGCAACCGTGCGAAAGGTGCCCGACGATGAGCGCTTCCCTCGAGTCCACCCCGGTCAGACCCGGCCCGGCCGTCCCCCGCCGCGGGTTCCTCGTCTTCCTCGGCCTCGCGGCGATCGGCGCGGCGATGGCGAACCTGGTCCCCGCCGTGCTGACCCTGTCCCTCAAGGCCACCGAGCTCGACGCCGCCCGCGCGACCACCACCGTCTCCGTGGTCACCGGCGTCGGCGCACTGGCCTCGCTGGTGGCGTTCCCGCTGCTCGGCCGGCTCAGCGACCGCACGACCAGCCGCCTCGGGCGGCGACGGCCGTTCCTCCTGCTGGGGGCCGTCCTGTTCGCGATCGGGGCGGTGATCATGCTCGCGGCCGCGAGCACACTGACGCTGACGCTGTCCGCGGTCGCGACGTTCACCGGGTTCAGTTCGGTGACCGTGGCCTGCACCGCGGTGCTGGCCGACCAGCTTCCGCCGCACCGGCGCGGGCCGGCGTCCGCCGTGCTCGGGCTGAGCCTGCCGCTGGGCGCCGTCCTCGGCCTGTTCGCCGCGCAGCTGGTCGCCCCCGCCCTCGCCGCGATGATCCTGCTGCCCGCCGGGGCGGCCATCGCGGGAACGCTGCTGTTGTTCGGGTTCCTCGCCGACCCGCCGATCCCGGAGCGCCCGCCGTTCGACGCGCGCGAGCTGCTGCGGACGTTCTGGGTGAACCCGCGCCGCCGTCCCGATTTCGCGTGGGCGTGGGCGAGCCGGCTGCTGGTGTTCCTCGGCGTCGCGGCGATCCAGGCGTACCAGACCTTCTACCTCATCCTGGTGCTGCACTTCGCGCCGGAGCGGGTGGCCGGCGCGGTGTTCGTGTCCACTTTGGTCCTGACCGCGGCGGCCGTCGTGTTCGCCCCGATCGCCGGCAAGCTGTCCGACCGCGTCCGCCGCCGCAAGCCGTTCGTGGTCGTGGCCGCGCTGATCTTCGCCGCCGGGCTGGTGCTGGCCGCGTTCGCCCACTCGTTCCCGGCGTTCCTGGTCGCGATCGGCGTCGTCGGCCTCGGCCAGGGCGTCTACCTGAGCGTGGACATCGCGCTCGTCACCCAGCTCGTGCCGGACCCGGACAACCCGGCGAAGGACCTCGGCCTGATGAACATCGCGAACACGCTGCCGAGCTCGCTGGTGCCTGCCGTCGCCCCGGCGGTTCTCGCGATCGGTGCGACGCCGGAAGCGCCTCAGAACTTCGCCGCGCTGTTCGTCCTCGGCGCGGCGGCGGGGCTTCTCGGCGCCGCCCTGATCCTGCCGATCCGCAAGGTCGCGTGATGCCCCTACTTCGTGCCGCTGACGTAGCGCAGGTCGCCCATGCGCAAGTCGTCGTCCTCCAGGGGCGGAAGACCGTGGGCGGCGAGCAGTTCCCCGGTGCCGGCCGCAGTCAGCGTCCAGCCGAGGCCGGTGAGGTAGGGCGCCGCTTCGTTGCGCTCGCCGAAGTACCGCAGCTTGGCCATGTCGGTGTCGAAACCGTGTTCGCGCCATAGTTCGGAGATGCCGTTCAGGCGTTCCTTCGTCTGGTTTTCGGCGCCCGGGCGCGAGTTCGGCCGGCTTTCGGTGGCCACCCGGCTTCCCGGCGCGCTCAGCGCCGTGACGGTGTCCAGCAGGCGATCCTGCGCCTCGGGCGGCAGGTAGCCCAACAGCCCTTCGGCGCTCCACGCCGTCGGCCGGGCCGGGTCGAACCCGGCGGAACGCAATGCGGCGACCCAATCGTCGCGCAGATCGACCGCGACCACCCTCCGGTCGGCGGTCGGCTCGGCGCCCAGCTCGGCCAGTGTGCGGGTCTTGAACTCGACGACCCGCGGCTGGTCGACCTCGTACACCACGGTCCCCGCCGGCCAGGGCAGCCGGTACGCGCGGGAATCCAGGCCCGAAGCCAGGATCACGACCTGGGTGACGCCCGCGCCCGTCGCCTCGAGGAAGAATTCGTCGTAGAAGAGGGTCCGCACCTTGGCGCCGTCGATCGCCGTCCGGTCGACCAGTTCGCCGGACGGCAGTTCACCGGTCGCCAGCCGGGTGAGGAGATCGATGCCGACCGCCCGGACGAGCGGTGCGGCGAACGGGTCGTCGACGAGCCGGCGGTCCGTGCGGGTCGCGATCGCCCGGGCCATCGCGGCCATGGTCGCGGTCGCGCCGACACTGGACGCCAGGTCCCAGTCGTCGCCGTGCTGCCTGGTCGAAGTCATCAGCGGACCGTAACGGAGGCTCCCGGCCGCCTGGCTAAAGTGAGAGCGGTGACCGCTCGTTTGCCTCGCGACCGCGTCCTCGACGCGGCGCGCGCCGTGTTCGTCACCGAGGGCCTGGCGGTGCCGGTCCGGGAGATCGCCCGGCGCGCCGAAGTCGGGCCCGCGACGGTCTACCGCCATTTCCCGACCAAGGAGACGCTCGTCGCCGCGGCGTTCACCGAGCAGGTGTTCGCGTGGCGAGCCGCGCTGGCCGGCGGACTCGCCGACCCCGATCCCTGGCGCGGCTTTCGCGTCGCGGTCGGGAAGCTCTGCGAGCTGCAAGCACGCGACCACGGCTTCACGACGGCCGTCAAGTCCGCCTTCCCGCGCGCGCTGGACCTGGCCGCGATGCGCACCACCTCGCTGGCCCAGGCGGCCCGGCTGATCCACCGCGCCCAGGAGTCCGGCCACCTGCGCCCCGACGTCGGCCTGGCCGACCTGAACCTCGTGCTCATGGCCGGCACCGGCCTCGACGCGGGGACCCCCGCCGCCCGGATCGCGGCCTCCCGGCGGTTCGCCGCGCTCCTGCTCCCGGCGTTCCGATCGGTCTGAGTCTCACCCGTCGGCGAGGCGCTGGATCACCGCGCTCAGCCAGGCCTCGAGCTCTGCGGGGTCGCCGAGCTCGGACCGCAGCACCCGGCGGCGGGTCGAGACCCCGAGCACGAAGGCGTCGATCGCGGCGGCTCGGTTACGCGCCTCCGCGTCGTCCAGGCCGCCGTCGCGCAGGTAGCGGTGCAACGGCTCCAGCGAGTTCGTGTCGAGAAAAGCGGCCAGCGCCTCCGCCGCCTCCGGGCGCTCGCCCGACGCGCGTTGCAGCACCAGCAGCGGATCCTCCCCCGACTCGCCGGACCAGCGCCGGACGATGCTCGCCGCGAGCCGCGAACCCAGCTCGGCGCGGTCGCCGTCGAAGGAATTTTCGACCGGGATCCCGACCCGGGTCGCCGCCAGGAAGAGGCCCTCCTTGCCGCCGAAGTAGCGCGTGATCAGGTTGGGCGACACGCCGGCCGCGTCGGCCACGCCTTTGACGGTGATCGCCGTGTAGCCGTGCCGGGCGAACTGGCTCCGAGCCTGTTCGAGGATTCGCTGCCGGGTGGCCGCCGCGTCGCGCGAAGTCATGTGTACGAGCATACACATCATGTGTATCGTCGTACACATGATGGACGAACTGCGGGAACGACTCCGGCGGACCCGGCGGGTCACGATCCCCTGGAGCGCCGACGAGACACGCGGCATCACCGCCAGCCGGCTCGACGAGCTGCTCGAACGCTGGGCGGGCGGGTACGACTGGGATGTGCACGAGCGCCGCGTCCGCGAGCTCCCCTGGGTCACGGTGCGTGGCCTGCACCTGATCCACCAGCGGGCCGCGGATCCCGCCGCCCCGGTCGTCGTGCTGCTGCACGGCTGGCCGGACTCGGTCCTGCGGTTCGAACGCGTCCTGCCGCTGCTCACCGGCGTGCACGTGGTGGTCCCCGCGCTGCCGGGCTTCCCGTTCGCGGCCCCGCTCACCACCCCCGGCGTGTCCGCCGGCCGGATCGCCGAACTCGTCGCGGACGCCCTCGCCGAACTCGGGTACCGGCGGTACACGCTGTCGGGCGGCGACGTCGGCGGCACCGTCGCGGAGGTCTTGGCGGGCAACCACCCGGACCGGGTGACGGCCCTGCACCTCACGAACGTCGCGCCGCAGCGCGCGCTCACGGCGGACCCGGCGACGCTCGCCCCCGACGCGGTCGCCTACCTAGGCCGGGCGGCACGGTGGTTCCGGAGCGAAGGCGGCTACATCGCCGAGCAGTCCACGCGGCCGAACACGCTCGCCGTCGCTCTCGGCGACTCCCCCGCCGGCCTCGCGGCGTGGATCGTCGAGAAGCTCGAGTCCTGGTCGGGCAAGTCGGCCTTCACCCCGGACGAGCTGCTCACCTGGGTCACCGCCTACTGGGCCACCGGCACGATCGGCACGTCGTTCACGACGTACACCGAACCGGTCACCCTCCCGGACCGGATCGAGACACCGACCGTGCTGTCGGTGTTCCCGCAGGACATCAAACCGGAACCGCGGAGCTACGCCGAAGCGTTCCTGAACGTCCGCGAATACCGGGAACACTCCGCCGGCGGCCACTTCGCGGCCTGGGAACAGCCCGAGGCCTACGCACGCGACGTGCTCCGCGCCGTCGAGCTGAGCGGCTAGTACCGGGCGGCGATCGCGGACGCCCGGTCGCGCAGGGCGGTGCGCAAAGACTGGGGCGCCAAGGCTTCCGCGTCCATGCCGAGCTGCCACAGCGCCCACTCGGCGTGCCACGCGTCCTGGTACGTCGCCTCCCACCGCAGCCAACCGTCGGCATCGGGTTCTGCCGCGCGGACCGCCACGGCCGTGCTCAGCCCGCTCGGCCGGTTCGGGCCGCTCCTCGGCGGCCGGCACCCGCGACAGCCGGTAGGTGCGGTCCGCGCCGGATCTCGTGGCCGGCAGGGAGGTCCGGTCGCGGACCGTGACCAGGCCGATCGGGTCCACGTGCGCCGGCGCGGCTCCTGATCCGTCGCCGCGTAGTGGAGGCGCAGCTTGCGCCCGGCCGGCACCGCGCGCCGGATCTCGCTCATCACCGGGCCGGGCACCTCCTCGCGCACCGGACGGCGGGAAAGCAGGTCGGTCGGCGGCTCGGAGCTTGGACAACTTCGAGGCGGTGCTCGGCGAAGCCGGGATGTCGCTGGCGAACCTCGTCCGGCTCGACGTCTACACCACCGACGTCGACGGGCTCTTCCCGCACTACGGCGTGCTGGCGGCGCGGCTGGGCGCCGCCGGGGTGGCCCCGGCGACCACGATGCTCGGAGTGACCCGGCTGGCGATCCCCGGCCAGCTGGTCGAGCCGGAAGGGACCGCTGTCTCGTAACGACGTATCGCTGGCCGGAACGGTTTACCCGGAACAATAGCCCAAAGTGCTATGATCCGAGCCGGACCGTTCCTGTCAGCGAAACGAACCGAGGACCACGAGCTTGGCCGTCAACAGTACCGCCGGGCGCAAGCCCGGCGCCCCGTCGGACAACGCCGGCACCGAGGCCGCCGCCCGGGTGGCCGACGTGCTGCTCCTCTTCACCGGTGGCCCCCGGTACCTGGGCGTCAGCTCGATCAGCCGGGAACTCGACCTGTCGAAGGCGGTCGTCTACCGGATCCTGCAGTCGCTCGTCTCGCGCGAGATGCTGGCCACGGACCCCGGGGTCGCCGGCTACCGGCTCGGTCCCGCGGCCGTCGCGCTCGGGGCGAGCGCCCTGCGCCGGTTCGACGCCCGCGTCGCCGCCACCCCCGTCCTGCGGCGGCTGCGGGACGAAACCGGGGAGACCACCACCCTCTCCGGTCTGGTCGGCGACGAACGGGTGTACCTCGACCAGTTCGAGAGCCCGCGCGAGATCAAGATGACCGTGGAGATCGGCCGCCGGTTCCCGCTGCACGCCGGCTCCTCGGGCAAGGTGATCCTCGCGTCGCTGCCCGAGGAGCGCCGGGAAGCGGTGCTGCACCGGCAACTCCCCGCGCTGACCGAGCACACGATCACCACCGCCGAGCGGCTGCGGGTGGCCCTCGCCGAGGTGACCCGCGACGGCGTCGCCGTCTCGCTCGGGGAACGGCAGCCCGGCGCGGGTTCCGTCGCCGCTCCTCTCTTCGGACCGGACGGCGAGGTGCACGGCTCGGTCAGCATCTGCGGCCCGCAGTACCGCTTCACCCCCGACGCCGTCGGCCGCTACCGCGATCTCGTCCGCGAGGCCGCGGCCGAGATCCGGCAGAGCTGGGCGTGGCTGCAGGAGTCCGGCGGCCGGTAGCGCCCCGGCCTTTCACTTGCCGCGCTTGAGGTAGCGGCCCACCGGGTCGCCGGCGATCTTGCCGTCGGCGAAGACGTGGTGGCCGCGCACGAACGTGTCGGTCACCTTCGCCGTCATGTCGAAGCCCTCGAACGGTGTGTACTCCTGCGTCGACTCGGACTCCGCCGCGCGCACGGTCCAGCGGACGTCCGGGTCGACCAGCGCGAAGTCGGCGTCGAAGCCCTCGGCGATCGTGCCCTTCTTCAGCAGGCCGTACCGGCGAGCGGGGTTCTGCGACGTCAGCTGCGCGATCCGCTGCAGCGAGAGCCCGCGCTTCACCCCCTCGCCGACGAGCCCCGGCAGCAGGTACTCGGCGCCGCCGAAGCCGGACTTCGCCAGGAACACGTCGTCGCGGTCCGCACCGAACTTCAGCTCGTCGCGGCAGCACGCGTGGTCGCTGACCACCCAGTCGACGTCGCCGGCGAGCACGTGCCGCCACAGCGCCTCGACGTCGTCGCGCTCGCGCAGCGGCGGGTTGACCTTGCCGCCGATGCCCGACGCCGTATCGACGTCGGCCAGCAGGTGCCCGATCGTCACCTCGCGCCGGAAGTCGATGTGCGGGAACGCCTTCCCCATCGTCAGCGCGGCGGACAGCGCCTTCTCCGACGACAGGTGCAGCAGGTTGATGTTGGGCAGCCCGGTCTCGTGCGCCAGGTAGGACGCGATGGTGACGGCGAGGCCTTCGGAGTGCGGCGGCCGCGACGCGCTGTAGGCCCGCAGGCCGGACAGCGAGCCGTCCTGCTCGACCAGCTTCGTGTACGCGGTCATGATCTCCGCCGTCTCGCAGTGCAACGAGAGCGACAGGTGCGGCGCGTACTCGGTCAGCACCTCGCGTGCCTGCTGGACCCCGCGCATGACGAACTCGAAGTGCGCGATGTCGTACCGCTCGTCCGGCGGGATCATCAGGAAGTCGCTCTGGCTGGTCGAGCGCCCGTGCAGCCCGTGGCTGCCGTAGAACATGAAGATCTTGAACGACGTGACGCCGAATTCCTCGACCAGGTAAGGGATCTCGGAGATGTGCTGCGAGCTCATCGGCGCGAGGTGGAAAGCGTAGTCGACGTAGGCATTGCCCTCGGACGCGCTCAGCACCTCGGGGAAGAAGTCGCGGTAGCTGCCGCCCTTGTTCAGGTAGTACTGGCCGGTGCGCATGTACGTCAGCGACGTCGTGACGCCGCCCTGCGCGCTCGCGCGGCTCTCGGTGCGGGTGTCGGTGGCGAGCTCGTTGTAGATGCCCCAGTGCTGGTGCGCGTCGACCACGCCGGGGAAGGCCAGCAACCCGCGGCCGTCGACGACCTGCGCAGTGTCGTCCGTGGGCAGGTTCTGCGCCACGCGCGTGATGGTGCCGTCGTTGACGGCGATGTCCAGCAGTTCGGGCTCGGAGCCGTCGGCGTCGTCGGGGCGGACGACCCGGACGTTCTTCACGAGCAGTTCCGTCGTTGCCATGCTTCTCCTCAGCTTGCGGTGGTCAGGGAACGGCGCCGGGCGACGTCGCCGGCGGCCAGGTAGGCGAGCCCGAAGGCGGGCAGGAGGCCGTTGCCGGGCAGGTAGCCGGCGGCGCCGTGGCCGGAGATGCTCGCCGCGGCGCCACCCGCGGCGTAGAGCCCCGGAATTGGCCGGTCGTCGTGGTCGACGACGGCGGCGTGCTCGTCGACCAGCAGCCCGCCCTGGGTGTGGAAGAGGGCGGGCACCACACGCACCGCGGCGAAGCGGCCGGCCAGCGGACGCTCCCAGTGGGTACGGCCGTGCTCGTCGTCACGCTCTCCGCGCGCGATCGCTTCTGCGGTGGCGAGTTCCGCTTCCAGGGCGTCCGGGGGCAGGCCGGTCGCCTTCGCGAGCCCGGCAGCGTCGTCGGCCCAGACCAACGCGCCCGCGGACACCACGTCCCGGAAGTCCTGGAACGGCTGGCACTGCTCGAAGATCGTCTCGTCGAGGACGATCCAGCCGGTCGAGCCGGGCCGCGCGGCCAGCTCGGCGGCGTACTCGGAATAGCCGCGGGTCTCGTTGCCGAAGCGGCGGCCTCCCGTGTCGACGAGGACCGCGCCGTGGATGATCGTCGCCCAGCCGACGAGCGTGCCCGCGCTCGCGGACACCGCGCCGTGGCCCTGGTAGGCGTCGAGGAACCCGGTGGCGGCGCCCAGCTTCTCGCCGATGCGCAGCGCGTCGCCGAGCGACTGGTCGCTGCCCTGGTAGAGCGACCCGGAGATCTCCGGCAGGTGCTTCGCAACCAGGTCGGCGTCGGCGCCGAAGCCGTTGGTGGCCAGCAGGACCGCCCGGGTCGGGATCTCCTCCTCCGTGCCGTCTGGGTAGCGGACGACGACCGCCCGGACACCGTCCACATCGGACAGGACGTCGACCAGGCGCGCCGGGGCGAGCAGCTCGATGTTCTCGTGTTCGGTCACGCGCCGGGCGAGGTGGTCGACGACGCCGGAGCCGTGCCGGCCCGGGATCGTGTGACAGCGGGGCACGGCGTGGCCGGGGTAGTTGAAGTCGGTCACGAGCGACAGCGGCAGCCCGACGGAGTCCGCGAGCCACTCGACCAGCGACGCGCTCACCTCGGCCAGGGTGCGGGCCAGCCGCGGGTCGGCCTGCCCGTGGGTCTTGGCCATGATGTCGGCGACGAACCGCTCGGGCGAGTCGTCGACACCCGCGTCGGTCTGCCAGCGGGAGCCGGCGCCGGGGAACATCGCCGTCGACATCGAGGTGTTGTTTCCGCGGCGGAAGTGTTCGCTCGCCTCGACGACCAGGACGTTCAGGCCGAGTTCGGCGGCACGCAGGGCACCCGCGAGCCCGCCGCCCGCGCCGGCGACGACGAGGTCCGGTCCGTCGGTCACCGCTCCTCCACGGCCAGCAGCCGCATCGCCAGCTCCGTCGGGTCGACGATGCGGGCGGGCAGGTCGGCGGGTTCGACGTCGACGGCCGAACAGCCGTTGATCACCGCCGTGGCGCCCGAGGAAGCCAGCTCGCCGACGGCCGTGCCGAGCGCGGCGTTCCACGTCTCCGTCTCGGCGATCGCGGAGAACGGCAGGTCCAGCACGCGGACGCCGACGAAGTACTCGGTCAGCCGGTAGGCGGCGATGCGCTTGGCGAACTCCTCGGCGATCGCGTCGTTGCGCACGACCGCGCCGAACCGGACGCCCTTCGCGGCGAGGTAGGTCGCCGACAGCTTGAGCAGGCCGTGCACCGGCAGCGCCGGCTCCGCGACGGCGTCGGGGACGGCCGGGTCCAGCACGCAGTCCGGGAAGGCCAGGTCCCAGCCGTCACCGGCGGCCGCGAGCACGGCGGCGACCTCACGCTCGGACGCGCGCACGGACTCGCCGGTGTCCAAAGTGGCCGGCGCGGCCGGGCCGACGTCCCGCAGCTCGATGGTCAGGCCGGGCGGGGCGAGCCGGTCGTAGCGCTCCTGCCGCCGCCGGATCTCCTCGGGCGGCAGGTGGATGGGCGTCACCGCGAGGGCACGCATCAGTTCGGCTCCTTCTCTCCGGTTCCGGCCAGCCCGCGCAGCGCCGCGCCGACGCGGGGCAGGCCGGGCAGGTCGTGGCCCAGCGCGGCGGCGCGCGCCACAACCTGCGCGGGCAGCCACTTCCCGAGCAGGCCGACCAGGTCGGGCTCGGTCAGCGGGTGGTGGTCGGCGTCGCCGACCGGGTTGGGCACTTCGCGGGTCAGCGACGTGCCGTCGTCGAACGCGACGGTGACGCGGGCGGCCCGCTCGTCCGGGAGACGCGCGGTGAGGTCCGCGGCTTCGACGAGCCGCACCCGGCTCGCCAGCGCCCGCACGTTCGCGTCGCAGAGCGGGCTCTCCGGCCCGACCTCGCCGGCCAGCGCGGCGGTCGCCACGACGAACGGCGTCGAGAACATCGCCGAGAGCCGGTTCGACCAGTCCACATCGGCCAGTCCGGCGCCCAGGACGTGGGTCTCCACCAGGATGTGCGTGATGCCCTCGGCCCGGAACCCGGGCCGCGAGCGCAGGTCGAGCACGGCGTCCGCGGCCGGGTGGGTGAACGAGCACGACGCGTGCCGCTTGAAGTAGCCACGCGTGATGTCCCACCGGGTGCCCAGCTCCGCGGTCAGCTCCCCCGCGTCGAACTCGCCGAGCACGGTGCCGAGCGAGAGCGCGGCCGTGCCGGTGGTGCGGGCCATCCCGGCGGCCGCCATCCGGGCGGCGGCGAGCCCGGACGTCGCCGAGGCGCCCAGCCACGCGTTGCGCACCGGGTTGCCCTGGGTCGCCGAGTCGAAGTGCCCGGCGATGCCCATTCCGGCGGCGGTGTCGATGGCGGCCGCGGCCGCGCCGGGCGGGAGGCCGAGCAGCCGGGCACACCCGGCCG
>NZ_JBFBBZ010000032.1:0-114219 GCF_040682935.1 Amycolatopsis sp. NPDC051061 | reverse complement strand
GGTCCTGCTTCCGCCGCCGACGACAACACCAGGCCCGCCTCAGTCACTACAAACGACGTGGCTACCCACTCACCTGACTGCCGTTGCAGTATTAGGCGCTGCCTTCCGCTACGCGCGGGCCGACAACCTCGTGGGGCACACCTGACCGAGCACGTCCTGCCGAACCCGAGACTGCTGTTCACGAAGCGTGAAAGTAATCGGCATCCGGCCGAGAACTCGGCTGGCCCCAGCTGACCGACGAGCAGCCGGAAGCGATGGAGCAGGTAATGGCCGGGCACGACGTGCTCGTCGTGCTGCTCACCGGGGCCGGCAAGTCGGCGATCTACCAAGTCCCCCCGCCGCTGCTGGATGGTTCGACGCCGGTGGTGTCGCTGCTGATCGCCCTGCAGCACGATGGTCAACAGCGCAGCACGCGAAGTGGGGCCGCGTCACCGGGATTGGCCGACGTCTACGTGGGTAGCCGGGCGCTATGACGGACAACCCCGACAATGGCGTACTGGTCCCGAGCGACACGATGGCCGTGCCTCAGCGTCTGCTCGCGGCAGTGGAAGAGGCGCGGATGCTCGACAGACCCGCCGAGCTCCTCGCGAAGCCACTGCGCCGGCTCTTCGGTGGCCGAGCGGGTCGGTCGTTGCGCGGCCGCGAGCTCGGACATCCGCTGCACCCGCTGGCGGTCACGCTGCCGATCGGGGCGTGGCTGTGCGCGTCGCTGCTGGAGTTCCTGCCGAACAACGGCTCTGCCGCCCGCCGGCTCGTGGCCGTCGGGCTGCTCGCCACGCCGGCGACGATGGTGCTGGGCGCCGCAGACTACAGCGGGCTGGACGTCCGCCAACGCCGCGTCGGCCTGGCCCACGCCGCGGGCAACGCGCTCGCCGCCGCGGTGTTCGCGAAGTCCTATCTTGCTCGCGCCCGGGGCGCGAAGGCCGCGGGCAAGACGTTGAACATCGTCGGTCTCTTCGTGCTCGGCGCCGGTGGCGCGCTCGGCGGCCACCTGTCCTACGCTCAGGGCGCCGGGGTATTCCGCTGGCAGTCCGCGAGCGAAGGCGGTCCGCGATGACCGACTATCTGGCCATCTACCTGCGCGACCAGCTCGCCCTCGGAGTCACCTGGCGGGCTCTCGCGCGCCGCGCCCGCGACAACAACAAAGGCACCGAGCTCGGCGAGGCACTGACGCAGGTCGCGGACGGGATCACGGAGGACGTACGGACGTTCGAGGCCGTCATGCGCACGCTCGGGGTCCGGCCCAACCCGGCCAAGGTCGCCCTGGCAGCGGCCGGAGAGCGGTTCGGGCGGCTCAAGCGCAACGGCCGGTGGGTGTCATACTCGCCGCTGAGCCGCTTCCTGGAGCTGGAGGGCCTTGCGATGGGCATCGAGGGCAAGAAGATCCTCTGGCACACGCTGGGTGAACTCGCCGCGTTGCGCGAACGGGTGCCAGGCACCGATTTCGACGAATTGCTCGCCCGGGCCACCCACCAGCGTCAGACCTTGGAGCCCTTCCGGCGCGAGGCCGGAACGAAGGCGTTCGCCGCCGACGCGTAACAGGAAAGGGCTTCCAGCTGGACGGAGCTTCCTTGGGAGGCCGGGGCGGCGGTACAAGTGGTCACGGGCCACACCGTCGCCACGACGACGCGGTGGCCAGTGGCCTGCGGCGCGCTCGGGTATTCGTGCTGCACGCCTGCTGCAAGATGGAGCGGCCGCCGTGCGGGCGCGGATTCGTGGGTTCCGCGCCCGCACGCCCGTGCGGCCGGCGCGCCTGAAGTGGCTCAGGCGCGTGGCGAGACGCGGGTCCGCGCGGACGCGGCGGTGAGGAGTCCGAGGGCGATCATGCCGACGCCGAGGCCGAGGTGCAGCCAGTTGTCGGCGGTGTTGACCGGGACGAAGTTGGCGTCGGAGCCGTGGTCGATGAGCAGTCCGTAGAGCCACAGCACGAGGTAGACAACGCCGCCGCCGATCAGGAATCCGCGCTCCGCCGGGGGGTACGGGCCAGCGCGAGCCCGGCGATGCCGAAGAGCAGGTGCACGACGTTGTGCAGGATCGACACCATGAACACGCCCAGCAGCATGGCCATCGAGTCGTGGCCGGCGAAGCTGAGCTGGTCGTAGTCGGTGGTGAGGCCGGGGATGAACCCGGCGATGCCGACGAGCAGGAGGGCGGGGGACAACCGATCGGGCTGGCTGGTTCGTCGGCTACCCGTCCGAAACGATGACAAACCGATGCAGTCGATCGAGTTCGCGAGCACTGGGCGTCCGGAGTCATCGCACTGGAAGCGTGATCGAGTCGCCCCGGCGCCGCTCCACGACTGGACGGCTCAGCAGGTTGTTAGCCGCTGGCCGTCCGTGGTCGTATCGATTGGGCCTGGGGATGGCCGCGGATGGCGAGAGAGGCGGACACTTGAGGCATGGAGTGGTCGGATCCGGTGCGCGGCGATGAGCGAGAGGGAACTACGCCGGGGGCCGGCGCAGGGTTACCGGACCAGTCCGTCTTCGTCGGACGAGAGGTAGAGCTACGGCGGCTGGCCGACGCGCTGCGCCCGGGCCCGGGACCGGCGGTCACCACGATCTCCGGGATGGGTGGGGTAGGGAAGACCGCGCTCGCTGTCCGCGCCGCAGCGGCTGCCGACGACGCCGGGTGGTTCCCCGGCGGCGCACTGATGGCGGACGTTCAAGCCTACGAGCAGTCTGACGACGGCACTGTCGCCTCATCCGTCCTTGCTGGACTATTGCATTCAGTCGGAATCGCAGCCGACCAGATGCCAGCGGGTCTTGAAGATCGAGCGAGGTTGTGGCGCTCTGTCTTAGCCCGACACGCTCAGCGCGGCACGTCGATGTTGATCGTCGTCGACAACGTCTCGAGTGCTGAGCAGGTTCGGCCGATACTGCCGGGGGCGGTGAGTCACGGCCAGCACCGCGTGTTGATCACGTCGCGGTACTCCCTGTCGGCGCTGCAGGGCGTACGACGCATCGTGCTCGGCGTGCTGTCGCTGGAGGAGGCAGTCAAGTTTCTGATCGCCGACCTCGAGGCCGCAGATGCGGGTCACGGGCGCGTGCAAACCTCGCCCGAGGCCGCGATGTCCCTGGTCGGGCTGTGCGGCTGCCTTCCGCTCGCGCTTCGCATCAGCGCCGGGCTGCTGGCCGATGATCCGCACCGCTCGGTGGATGAGCTGGTCAGCGCGCTGCGTAGCGAAACCGACCGGCTGGAGGAGCTGAATCTTGACGGCACCGTGGCGGTGCGGGCGGCCTTCGACGTGTCGTATCGCAATCTGGCCGGCGAGCTGGCTCGGGTGTTCCGATTGCTTCCCGTCATCCCGGGTTCGGTCGTCGGCGCCGAGGCTGTCGCGGCGTTGACAGGCTTGCCGCGGCGTGCCGCCGGACGAGCGCTACGTGAATTGGCTCAGGCCCATCTGATCGATTCGACGGGCGCGGGCCGATGGCGAATGCACGACCTGGTTCGGCTGTACGCCGCCGAACGTCGCCAGCCCGGTGAGATCGGGACAGCGGGCGAGGCTCTCATCGGCTACTACCTGCATATGGCACACGCCGCCGAAGGGCACCTCGATCCGTTCAGCCGTGCGGCGGACGGCGGCCCTTTCGCCGACCGGCGAGCTGCGCTGACCTGGTTGGATGCCGAGCGCGCCGGCCTTGTTGGCGCTGTGGCCCTGGCGAACGACATCGACGCCCATGCGCAAGCCGTCCAGCTCGCCGCCGCATTGCACTGTTTCTTGGAACTTCGTCGGCACTGGCAGGACGGTGTGGCCACGGCGACAGAAGCACGCAACGCCGCACGTCAGCTTCGCGATCGCCAGGCGGAGTGGATCGCGCTGGCAAACCTCGGACACGCCTACCGCGACGGACGGCAGCACGAGAAGGCCTACGAATGCCACCAACAGTCGCTGAGGGTGTGCTGTGAGGTCGGCGACCGGTGTGGCGAGGCGTTCAACCTCAGTGCTCTGGGCAATGCGTGCATGGCGCTCAATCGTCAAGAGGAGGCGGTCGCCCACAACACCGAGGCCTTGAAAATTCATCGCGAGCTCGGCGATCGGTACGGCCAGCGCATCACTCTCAATCACTTGGGCAACGCGCTGCGTCTGGCCGGCCACCTTGCCGACGCGATCGACTGTTACCAGGAGTCCATCCGCATCCGCGATGAGATGGGCGATTCGCTCGGAGAGGGGCGGACGCTGACCAACCTCGGCATCGCCTACCGTGATCAAGGCCGCCGTGATGAGGCGATCGACTGCTTCCAGCGTGACCTCAACATCGCCCGAGAACTTCAGGATCGCCCGGCCGAGGCGTACACCCTCACGAATCTCGGGGACGCTCACCGAGACGCCGGCCGGTATGACGACGCCCGTACCTGCTTCCACCGCGCGTTGACGATCGGCGAAGAGCTGATGGACAGGGTGGCGGTCCGCGACCTCAAGGTCCGCCTTGGCCGGCTTGAGGACGGAATCCCGATGCCGCCACCGCACGACGGCACGACCTTCGGCTACGACATTCCCGCTAACTGTGCCAGCCCCCGCTACGATCTGTTGACGTAAAGCCTCCTCTGCAGCTCACGTAGCGACAGCTGGCCGGTCGGTCCCGCCGACGTGTGGCGGGAGGCGGAGAGAAGCTCGTGGCCGAGCGAATTCCCGCAACTCGCTCGGTAAACACATTCGATTTCGCGTCGAGGCTTCGCTCGTGTCGCCACCGAATCCCGACCGAGGGCTCGCTTTACACGGTGAACCGGCGAGCTAGCGTGTCACCCCGGTTGCGGCTCGGAATGGGATTTGCTACCTCGCCGGTTCACCCGACGGACGTCGCGTTCCCCGTGCAGAGAACTGATCCGTCCCGTTCCAGGCTACGGCACCGTCGCCCCCTCTCGCGGTAATCCTACGGGTGATCATCGCTTGAACAGATGTGCGAAAACGGGATTTCATACCAGCAGACCAGATCGGCGCAGACGTCAGCCACAGCAACACTTCCGGTCAGGACCGGATCAACGGGTGGCGTGTTCGTGCGGGTCGACGCAACCACCGCCCTTACCGCGGAGGCGCTGGCGTGGCCGCAGTGAGCCACCAGTGACGACTTGCGCCGGCCGAGTGTGTGACACGACGGTCCCGTGACGCGACACCGACGTCGAATTCCTGAACTGATGCTCGTCGCGTCGACTCGAATGGGGCATACCTGCCACGGTCACGGGCTTTCGACACCCACACGATGGTGGATCGAAACGCGAGCGGCGATCGGTATCTCAGTACGTTTTGATCACGCGGGACGCAGAACACACCTCGCCGCCGTTCTGCGGGTTGAGACTGTTCTATTCGAGGAGAATTCATGCTGAAGAAGGCTGGTTTTGTCGTGGCCACGATGGCTGCGGGTGCGTTCCTGGCCGGGGGTGTCGCCGCCGCTGACACCCCCGGCGGTCACGAGCACCACCACGGTCACCATCACGGCGGCTACGACTACAGCGGCCAGGCCGGCCTGCTGAACCTGAACAACACCGACCTGCTGCACAACGTCAACGTCACCCCGGGCATCTGCGGCAACAACGTCAACGTGCTGGGTGTCCAGGTCCCGATCCAGAACTCGCTCAACGGCATCGGCGTGCCGATCTTGTCGCCGGGCGGGCACGAGGCCAGCGGCGAGAACCCCTACAACTGCGCCTCGGGTGGCGTGGCCGACGGCGGGACAAGCCAGGGCAACTGAGTTTCCGCGCCGGGGCCGCCCGTTGTGTGTGCGGAAGCCGGCTCGAGGCGCGGGCTCCGGTGTCGCGAACGAACGTCGTAAGGCGTGTCCGGAACAGCGAACTGCACATTCCGGTTCCCCGTCCAGGGCACGCCACGACGTCGTGTGACGCCGGCACGGGTGGGACCGGCTAGGCGACTGGACATCGTGCGCCGGTCCCACCCCCGTGACACACCCACCAGCACGTCCCGGAAACCCCAACCGCCGCACGCAATCCGGCCGGGAACAACCAGTTGGTCGGCCGCCATGGAATCGCGGCGGACGCCGATGTGACCCACCGCGTCGAGGCCGGCGGTGCAGTGCACGAGGACGAGGTCAAGGCCCTTGGACGACCTGGTGCCGTCCGCCGGCCGCAGCACCGTACAAGGCACTGGTTCCGGCTGTTGCGCACGACCCCCACAACAAGTCGAGCCTCCGGAGAACATCCATGCCTCTGCCCGACCGACGACTCGTGCTCACCGCCGCCATCGCCGGCCTCGCCGCCGCTGCGTGCGACGCCACGGGTAAAAAAGCCGGGCTGGTGCCGGCCGCGCCATCAGCCGCTGCGGCCGCAGCGGCCGCGATGCCGACAACCCGTCCCGCGCCTGCGCCCGACCTGCTGGAGAAGAACCTGCTCGTCGGGTTCTGCGGAGCACCCGGCTCGCCGGCGCTGGGCCGCATGACCGGCGACCTGGCTGGCGCGGTTGGAAAACTTCAGCGGCAGATCCAGGACTTCCCACCGATTCGCCCGATCACCCCGGTCCTCGAGCTGATCGCCACGACCGTGCACCGCACACCTGGGCCCGATGGCATGTACCGCAGCCGCTGCAGCGACACCACGGTGCAGCACTATCTCGACGCCGCCCGCGCGGTCGGCGGACAGCTGCTGCTCAACATCCAGCCCGGCCGCGCCGATTTCCTGCCCGAGGTCCAGGCCTACGAGCACTGGCTGACCCAGCCCGACATCGGCGTCGCACTCGATCCCGAGTGGGCCGTCGAACCGGGCGTGATTCCCGGACGGAAGTTCGGCCGCACCAGCGGAGCGGAGCTCGACGAGGTCGCCCGCTACCTCGGGACGCTCGCCGAAACCCACCGCCTGCCCGCCAAGATCATGGTCTATCACCAGGTGGCGGCCTCGATCGTGCGCAGCGAAGCTCAGCTGAAGCCCCACCCCGGCGTGTCGGTCGTCAAAGTCGTCGACGGCATCGGCTCGGCCGAGGACAAGAAAGCCACCTGGACCACGCTGATGAAGACGAAGCCCGCCCATGCACGCGCCGGGTTCAAGCTTTTCTTCGACGAAGACACCCGCCACGGCGACCTGATGACCCCGGCCGAGGTCCTCGCCCTCAACCCCACCCCCTCCTACGTCCTCTACGAATAGCCACGGGCCCGACGCGGCGGCCGGGGCAGTGGCCTGCCGTCTTCGCACAGCGTGCGGCAGGTCTTCGCCCACGCATCAGCGAGACGATGGATCACGGGCGGCCGGGACCGGTCGCCCTATCCGGTCACAACCACCGTGTCATCCTCGGGACCGTAAAGATTGCCGTCGGCATTGTCCGGCGTAGACGGCGGCAAATTCGAATGTGATTTTCTGACTCAATCAGCGTATGTAACACGGCGATCAGGGGAGTCGACACTACTGAGGCGCGATGCGTGTCGCCCAGCCTCCGGTTGAAAAAGCCGAGCGGAGGAGAGATTTGATCTCCCAGGGGTTGCAATGGCTCCCGACGCAGCGGTGTTCGACCTCGGCTGGCTCACAAGAGCTACGGTCGTACGGGTTGACCTCGACGTCATGGCGAATGTGCGAGTCATGACGGAAGCGAATATCGACGCATACAAGAAGAGAATCGCTTACCGGATGATCGGCGGTGTGGCAACAAAGCGACCATTCCACATCAGAATCCCTATCGACGGACATTGGTATGTCGCCGTGGACACCGAAGGCTTGAGCGCGAGCCGGTTCCAGGCCGAGATTACGATCGTCGCGTGATCCGCGGGGCCTAGAGCGGGACAGACGAGCGCGGGCCGAGGTCGGGCAGACGGCCTGTCGACAAGCGAAGCATGTTCGATGCCGACTCGGCGGACGTCCGATCTCGGGATGGGGCGCGGGCCCGGCCATCGACGCCGACACCGTGACCGCGCTGCGCCGTGGTGCTCCGGGTGTGACCGAAGATGAATACGCCCAGCAGGTGCGGAGCGTGCTGGGGATCTTCGCCCGGGATCTGCTGCGGTCACTGCGGGTGCCGAGTTCTGGTGCGGTTCATGCGTCCTCACCTCTTCGCTGGGGACTCGGCCGGCTCCGCCGCCGCGGCGACGATGGCGTGTTGTCGCCGCGGCGGCAGGGCCGTGTCGTACAGGGGTCTCGTCGAGCGCCACTGATCGGTCGCGGACTCTCAGCCGAGGGCGACGTGGAAGATCTTCTCGTTGCTGTTGTCGGGGGTGCTGTCCTTGTCGCCGTTGTTGCTCGTGGTCAGCCACAGGCCCCCGTCGGGAGCGGGCTCGACGGTGCGCAACCGGCCGTAGGTGCCGTTGAAGTAGGCCTGCACGTTGGTCAGATCGCTTCCGCTGATCACTTCCCGGTACATCCGGGTTCCGCGTTCGCACGCGACGTAGAGAACGTCCTTCACGATGGCGATGCCGGAGCAGGAGCCGTCGGCGGTGGGGTAGGTCCGTTTGGGAGCGATGAAGCCGGCGGTGCCGCACGTCCCGGACGTTCCCTCACACGCCGGCCAGCCGTAGTTGCCGCCCTTGGTGATGAGGTTGGTCTCGTCCATGACCGCGTTGCCGAACTCCTGTTCCCACAAGCGGCCCTGGGAGTCGAACGCCAGGCCTTGCGGGTTGCGGTGACCGTAGCTCCACACGTAGTTGCCGAACGGGTTGTCCGAGGGCGCGCTGCCGTCAGGGTTGAGCCGCAGGATCTTGCCGTTGAGGCTCGACTTGTTCTGGGCGTTGTCGCCGTTCTGGGCGTCACCGGTGCTGGCGTAGAGCTTGCCGTCGGGACCGAAACGCAGCCGGCCGCCGTCGTGGAATTTGTTGCGCAGGATTCCGCTGAGGAGAACCTGCTCCGTGCCGGTGTTGAGCTTGTCGTTCTCGAGCTTGATGCGCACGATCCGGTTGTCGGTCGGTGAGGTGTGCATGATGTAGAGCCAATGGTCGCCGGCGTAGCTGGAAGAGATCGCCAGACCGGTCAGGCCGCCCTCGCCGTCGGTGCTCTGCACGTTCGGCACGGTGCCCACGTCGGTCTTGGCGCCGGTGGCGGGATTGAGGTGAATGATGTTCTGGGCGTCGCGGCGGTTGTACAAGATGGTGCCGTCGGGCAGTGTGACCAGGCCCCAGGGGATGTCGGTGTCCGTGGCGATCTGCGTGACCGCGCACACCGGGTTGCCGCACGCGGAACCGGTGGTGAGCGACACGGTGTCGCTGTGGGCGGACACGTTGGCCTGCGCGTCACGCGCCACCACGTAGTACGTGTACGCCGTGTTCGCGGCGAGGCCGCTGTCGGTGAACGTCGTGGCCGGCGGGGTCGTCCCGTTGGCGGTCACCGTGCCCGCCCTGGTGGTGCCGCGGTAGATGTCGTAGAACTTGACCGCCACGTTGTCGGTCGAGGCCGACCACCTCAAGGTGACCGTGGTGCCGGAGACGGTCCCGGTGAGCGACCGGGGTGCGGTCGGCGCCTGGGTGTCGACCTGGCACTGCGGTGGCGTGACCGGCACTGTGGAACTCGCCTGCGAGACGTTCCCCGCGGCGTCACGGGCGTTGACGTAGAGCCCCCACGTGACTCCCGGGACCACGGTCAGGCTGGTGGACAGGGTGCCGCCACTCACCGACTTGATGAGCTGACCGTCGTGGTAGACGTCGTAGAAGGCGACGCCGACGTTGTCGCCGGCGGCGTTCCAAGCGAACGTCACGGAGTCGCACGCCAGGTCGCTGACCCGGGCGTTGCCCGGCACTGCAGGCGGCTGGGTGTCACCCGCGGTGGTCTTCCACTGCTGGTTGGCGCCGCCGTTGCAGCCGTAGATCTGCAGCTTGGCGCCGGACGTGGTGCTCTGGCCGGCCACGTCCAGGCACATCGGGCTGTCGTAGACCCGCAGTTCGCCGGCCGAAGTGAAGGTCCACGCCTGGTTGGCGTTGCCGTCGCAATCGTAGATGTTGATTCCGGCGCCGGATGCCGTGCTCTGGCCGACGACGTCCAGGCAACGGCCGGAGGCCGTACCGGTGATGGTGGTACCGGTGGCGGCCGCCGCGATGTCCACGCTGATCAGCAACGGAGCAGCCAGCACGGCGACCGACACGAGGATGACCGCCAGTCGCCGCGGCTTTCGTTGGGGTTGGGCCTGCCCGGACACGCGGTGCTCCTTGCCGAGGGCGGAGAGGGGAAGTCGGACTACCGGGGTCATGACGTGATCCATTTCTGGTTGGCGCCGCCGTTGCAGTCCCAAATCACGACCTGAGTGCCGTCGGTGGTGGAGGAGGCAGGATCGTCGAGGCAGCGGCCGGAAGCGGGGTTGCGGAAGCCGGCGTTGTACAGCTGCCACTGCTGGTTGCCACCGCCGTTGCAGTCCCAGACTGCGACCTTGCTGCCGTTCGCGGTGGCCGCGCCGGTCACGTCGAGGCATTTGCCGAGTGCGCGCAGCGTGCCGTCCGAGGACGCGGTCCAGACTTGTGCGCTGGTGTTGTTGCAGGACCAGATCTGGGCCGCGGTGCCGTTGGCGCTGCTGCCGCCGTTGACATCGAGGCACTTTCCGCTGATGCCGGAGCGCACGGGACCGGTGCCACCGACCGGCACGGGCGCCTTGATCCAGCCGGCGGCGTCGGCGTCCTGGATGCCGGCGTTGAAGGCGACGGCCATCTTCTGGTAGCCGCTGTCGTTGGGGTGGAGCTGGTCGGCCAAGTCGGCGGCCGTCAGCGCGCTCATGTCGACCAGCCGGACGTGCCTGCCGGCGGCCTGCTCGGTCTGGACGATGCCGGGGATCGCCCGGTTGAACGCGGGCCGGTTGGACTCCTCGGTGGTGCTGGTGGACACGATCACCGTGCCGACCAGCACGGTCGCGTCGGGTGCGGCGGTGGTGATCTGGTCGATCAGTGCGTGCAGCCGGTCGGGGGCGGTGGGCACCTGGTAGTTCTGGTTGAGATCGTTGGTGCCGATCTCCAAGGTCACGACGTTGGGCCGGTACTGGGCCAGGACGGAGCCGGCGATGCCGGCGATCTGGTCGATCCGCCAACCGGAGTGGCCCTCGTTGTCCGGGTCGGCCATGGTGCCGTTGCGCTGGGTGCCGACGAAGTCCAGCGCGTGGCCCCCAGAGGACAGCTCGGTGGCCAAGGCGCCGCGATAGCTGTTACCGGTGCTGCTGCCGACACCCCAGGTGATGGAGTCGCCCAGCGGCATCACCCGCAACGGAGCGGCCGCCGCGGCTTGGACCGGTGCGGCGCCGGCTTGGGCGCCGCCGACGGTAGCCGGCAGGACGACGCTCGCGCTGAGCGCGGCAGCCACCACAGCCGTTTGGTACCTCATGTTTCGCTCCCTCGGTCAGGGTGACGGGGCGGGTTCACGATGCGGCTGGGAAGTTCCACTTCTGGTTGCCGCCGCCGTTGCAGTCCCAGATCTCGACCGCGGTTCCGTTGGCGGTGGCCAGAGCGGGGATGTCGAGGCAGCGGCCGGAGGCGGGGTTGACGAGGGTGCCGTTGCTGACGGTCCACTGCTGGTTGCCGCCGCCGTTGCAGGTCCACAAGTCCACTGGTGAGCCGTTGGCGGTGGCGTTGCCCACGACGTCCAGGCACAGGCCGTTGATGGTGACCGAGCTGTTGCCCACGGTCCACTGCTGGGCGGGCGAGCCGTTGCAGTCCCAGATGTCGACGACGGCGCCGGCGGTGGTCGAGGCGGTGTAGTCGTCCAGGCACTTCGCGGTGTTCAGGGCGGAGGTGATCGGCCCGGTCGCGGTGCCGCCCCCACCACCGGAACCGGGGGTGATGGACAGGTTGTCGAACTGGTCGGTGCGGTAGCCCTGGATGCCCAGCCCGGCTTGCCCGGACTGGAAGGAGGCGTCGGTGACCGAGCCGATCTGACCGCCGTCGACCTTGGCGCTGATCGTGGAACCCTGGAAGGTGAAGGCGAGGTTGTGCCACCGGCCGGTGCCCAGCGCGGTCGTGGTGCCGGTGGCCAGGGTGTGGTTGGAACCGTCGGTGTACATCTTCTCGATCCACCACTGCCCGGTGTCCCTGATCCGCAGGTAATAGGCGTTCATGTGCGACTGCGGACGCAGCTGGGTATTCGCGCGGCCGATCAGCTCGGTGGTGCCGGGGCTGCGCAGCAGGACGTCGGAGCCGACGGTGTAGTTCGACCAGCGGGTGTCGCCGATCAATGAGTAGGAGTCCGAGTCGTCCTGCCACTCGATCGGCTTGACCGGCGCCATCTGCTGGACGCACTGTCCGGAGCGGCCGGTGCAGGGCTGGATCTCGAAGGAGCCCTGCATGTCGGACAGGTACTTCGCTTCGGTGCCATTGGCGTCGGCGTCGAAGTTGTCGCTGTAGGGCAGGGCGAGGGGGTGGGCGGCAGGCGCGGTCGCGGTGCCCTTGCCCTGGCCGGTGGTGGTGGTCAGCGTGTAGGTGTAGCCCGGCTGCATCGTCAGCGAGTACGAGCCGCCCGAGGGCGTGAGGTCCTGGGTGTGGACGAAGGACGTGCCCGCGCTCGGGGAGTTGACGTTGGTTGCCCAGACGTGGACGGTGCCGGTGGACAGACCGCCTTGGACGTGGAAGTTCGCGGTCTGCGCGGAGGTGGTCGTCGTGGTTTCCAGGATCGTGGAGTAGTCGGAACCGGTGGTGGATTTGACGGTGACGTAGGTGCCGTTGGACTCCGAGCCGCCCAGGTAGCCGGAGGCGGAGTCGATGAACTTCCAGCCGGGCTGGGTGAACTGGGTGACCTGTGCCGTGGCCCAGGTGCTGGCGCCGATCGTGTAGTTGCCCGACCACGGTGACCCGGCGGTGGCCAGGCCGACGGTGTTGTAGGGCAGGTTCGGGTAGATCGCGGCGATCAGCGGCCAGTTGAAGAAGCTGGTCATCCTCGCGTCGACGTAGCCGCGAGTGATCGCCCGGATCAGCGCGGGGGCGCCGGTGTTCATGTCTTGGGAGCCGTTTTCGCTGTCCCACAACGGTTTGCCGAGGTTCCTGCCGGTCTGGGTGCTTTGGCAGGAGGTGGCGTCGCCGCCGTCACCGCCGTTGCAGGAGTAGTGCACGCCGACGACCGACACCGCGTTGTTGAAGGCGGAGTTGTTCGCCATGTCGTCCGCGACGCTCCAGCCCGAATCGTCGCCGACGATTTGCACGCTGCCGTAGCCGGCGTCGTTCAACGCCGAACGAAGCTGGATGTACCAGTTGACGTCGTGGCCGCGTTCGTTCCAGCCGCCGAGGTACTTGATGTTCAGGCCGTGCTGCTTGGCGCACCCCAGCCAGGTGATCAGGTAGTTGATCGTGTCGGTGGACCAGAAGCCGCCGGTGATCCAGCCTGGCGCGGCCCAAGCCAGGCCGTACAACCCGATGCCGGGGTTGCGGGCTTTCGCCTGCTCTGCCAGCCAGAACTCGTAGCCGGCGTTGCAGTTGACCTGGCTCCGGGCGTGCTCGATGGAGGGTTCGGATCCGTCGGTGGAGTTGGCGTCGCCGCCGATCTCCAGCTTCAGCAGCTGCAGGTTCGCGCCGTAGCCGGGTTTGAACAGGTAGTCCAGGATCTGCGACTGCTGCGCGGCGGGATAGTCCGCCAACAGCCGCGAGTTACCGCCGCCGCCGCTGATCGCGCCGATCCCGTCGAACGTCCGGCCACCTTGGGTGCCGTCCACCGTGATGGACGTGGTCGCGGCCTCGGCCGGACCGGCGCCGATCGCGAGCGACGCGGCGAGCAACGCCAGTATGGGGGCAAGTCGTGCCAGGCGACGCATAGTGCCATCCTTCGCCGTGAGGGGACGGCAGAAGGTCTGCTCAACCAGAGGAGCGACCATGCACCGCCAGGAAGATGGCAACAGTGTGCGGTTGTGTTCGTTTCACTGTCAACCCTCCCAGCAGGAGACAACTTCACACAACGCGACAAGACTTGGGTCAGCAGGTTGCCGTTTCGGCAATCCGAGGTCAGTGAAGCCACGGCGGCCGAATCCGCAGCCGGCGTGGGCGCGTGCGGAAGTGCTGCTGCACACGGATAGTCGCCGATAACGCGGCGAAGCCTCGACAGCTCGCTATGCCGCCCATCATCCCGTTCGAGATGCCGGGAGTGGATGCGGCACGGCTACCTGGCAGTTCTCAACGCTGATCGATGTCCTGTGCGGTGATCGACTGTCAGAAGGTGTGCACTCTGCGTTGACGCAGCGCACCCGAGATCCCTCAAGATACAACACTGGTTTTTTGATCTTCGCAGCACCACCCTCCCCTCGTCCCCGGTCCACGAGGGTGGCATTGCCATGGTTGTTGGCATGCAGCAATGCGGGTAGCAGGCCTGCGGGGCGATCGAAAGCGTTAGGTGGGCGTGCTGGCTGCACCCGCCCTGCTGGTGTGCGGTCTTGTTCGGAGCGGGGATGGCCGCTTTTCCCGCCGCCGATGCGGGAGTGAATGGCGCCGTTTGGTTCCCCGATCGGGCTGAAGCAATGGATTTCATCCGCGAGAACCCCACTGAAGCTGATATCGAGGCGCAATGGCCTCCCCGGCTGCGTCGGAAATGCTCGCGTGCCGGAGAACCGCGGGGGAGGAGGCGAGCATCGCGCACCGTCGTGCGCAGGCGTTCGGACCTCAAGACTTGTCCGGCGCCTTGTCCGCTCGCGAGCGAGATTATGTTGTATGTTGTGTCATATATGAGATCTGATTATCGGTCGCCGTCCCGTCCTGGTTCGGCGTTCGTCACCTCCCGTTTCTGGAGGCCCGGTGGAATTCAACCGACGCAAGGCGCTGGCGATCGGCACGGTGGGTGTGGCCACTGCGGCGTTGTCCACGCCTGGGGCCGTTTCGGCGGACGAGGCTGCTGCAGCGCCCGCCGGACCGGTGACCGAAACGCTGCTCCTCACCGGCAGCGACGCCGACCACACCGTCGGCTGGGACTTCCAGGTCACGGCCGGCCGGCGCGCGGGGGAGTGGGCCACGATCCCGACACCGTCGAACTGGGAGTGCCACGGCTTCGGCAGCTACCACTACGGCGGGGACCTCGTCCCGGCGGAGAAGGGCAACTACCGGCACTCGTTCACGCCACCGGCGTCCTGGGCCGGCCGCCGGATCTTCCTGGTGTTCGAGGCCGCCATGACCGACACCGACGTGCGGGTCAACGGCGTCTCGGCCGGACCGGTGCACCGAGGCGGCTTCTACCGCTTCCGCTACGACGTGACGGCCTTGCTGCGGCTCGGCGAGCCGAACCTGCTCGAAGCGACCGTCAGCAAGGAATCGGCGGACAACTCCGTGAACGACGCCGAGCGCCGCGGCGACTTCTGGAACTTCGGCGGGATCTTCCGGCCGGTGTCGCTGGAGGCCTACCCGGCCGCCCGGATCGACCGCGTCGCGATCGACGCTCGCGCTGACGGGACCTTCGCCGCCCAGGTCGCGCTCGCGGGGGTGACCGCGGCGGCCCGGGTGACCGCGCAGCTGCGCCGGCTCGACGGCACGGCTGTCGGCGGGGCCTTTTCGGTCGCCGTGGCGAGCGGCGCGACCAGCGCGACCCTGACCACCACCGCGGCCCAGCCACGGTTGTGGACGGCCGAAACGCCGAACCTCCACCAAGTCGAGCTGACGCTTGCCAGTTCCGCCGGCGTGTTGTGGCACAGCACCGTCGAGCGCTTCGGGTTCCGCACGATCGAGGTCCGGGCCGGTGACGGCGTCTACGTCAACGGGAAGCGGATCGTCCTCAAAGGAGCGAACCGGCACACCTTCTGGCCGACCTCCGGCCGGGCGTCGAGTCCGCGGCTCGCCCGGCTGGACATCGGGCTGATGAAGGACATGAACATGAACGCCGTCCGGATGTCGCACTACCCGCCGGACGCGTACTTCCTCGACCTCTGCGACGAGCTCGGGCTCTACGTCCTGGACGAGCTGACCGGCTGGCAGCACCACTACGATGAGGGCGTCGGCGCCCCGCTGGTCAAGGCCCTGGTCGAGCGCGACGTCAACCACCCGTCGATCCTGTTCTGGGACAACGGGAACGAAGGCGGCTGGAACACCGCGCTCGACGACGACTTCGGGCAGTACGACCCGCAGCGGCGGGCGGTGCTGCACCCGTGGACGACGTTCAGCGGCGTCGACACCAGTCACTACCAGACCTACAGCAGCACCTCGAGCAAGGCTGCCGGCACCACGGTCTTCATGCCGACCGAGTTTTTGCACGGGCTCTACGACGGCGGCGCCGGGGCCGGGCTGAACGACTACTGGAAGCTCATGGGCGGGTCGCAGCGCTCGGCGGGCGGGTTCATCTGGGCGCTCGTCGACGAAAGCGTCGCGCGCGACGATCGCGGCGGGGCCCTCGACACCAACGGCAGCCGCGCTCCCGACGGCATCCTCGGCCCGTACCGGGAGAAGGAAGGCAGCTTCTTCACGATCAAGGACATCTGGTCGCCGGTCCAGCTGGCCAGTCCGGCCTACTACGACTCGGTTTTCCCGGCGTCGTTCGACAAGACCGTGAAGCTCGTCAACCGGTACGACTTCACGAACCTCCGGGCGTGCCGGTTCGGCTGGCAGCTGCTGGCGTTCCCCGCGCCCGGCGCGGGCACTGGGCACCAGATCTTGGCTCAGGGCCAAGCCGGCGCGCCGGACGTCGCCCCGGGAGCCACCGGCGCGGTGACGCTCGGCCTGCCAGCCGACTGGACCGCCGCCGACGCGCTGCGGCTGAGCGTGACCGACCCGACCGGGCGGAACGTGGCCGGCTGGACGTGGCGCGTGCGCAAGGCGCCGGACTTCGCGGCGCGCCTGGTCAAGCCGGCGACGACGGGCAGCGTCACCGCGACCGAGACCGCCGCCGACGTCGTGCTTGTCGCCGGAGCGACCCGGGTCACCATCGGAAAGGCCGACGGGCGGCTGATCGGCGTGCGCCGCGGCAGTACGCCGGTGTCGCTGGCCAACGGTCCCGCGCCGGCCGGCGGGGCGGCCACGCTCACCGCGTTCAGCCACTTCCGCGATGGCACCGGCTGGGTCGTGCAGTGCGACTACAGCGGTGATTTGGCGTCCGTGCGCTGGCGCCTGGACGCCAACGGCTGGCTGCGGCTGGAGTACCGCTACCACGCCACCGGCGACCACGACCACCTCGGCGTGAACTTCGACTACCCGGAGGCGAACGTCCGGGGCCTGACGTGGCTCGGGGACGGGCCGTACCGCGTCTACAAGAACCGGCTGCGGGGCGTGCAGCCCGACGTCTGGAGCAAGCCGTACAACAACACCGCGACCGGGGCGAGCGGGTTCGGCTACCCGGAGTTCAAGGGCTACCACGCGCGGACGTGCTGGGCGGTGCTGGATACGACCGAGGGTGCAGTCACGGTGGTCGCCGCGGAGGAGGGCTTGTACCTTCGGTTGTTCACCCCGGCGGTGGGCCCGGACCCGCAGAACGCCGTGGTCACCTACCCGGGCGGCAACCTCTCGCTGCTCGACGGCATCGCGCCGATCGGCAACAAGTTCCACGGCGTCGCGGCGCTGGGCCCGGAGAGCCGGCCGAACGCCGCTACCGGCGATTACCACCGCACGGTGTACTTCCGTTTCGACGCGTGAGTGAGGGTCGCCGAAAACTCCGGCAGAGCGTGAGCGGGCGGGCCACGGCGGAGACCATCACCCGGGCGTCGTACTTTCCGTCGCTGGTGTTGACCAGTTCGTCAAGGGGCGGTGAGCACTGCCTCGTGGATGGTGACGATCGGAGCGAGGAGGGGGCCGAGTTCGGGAGGCTGTCCCGGGGGAGTGGCCCGGATGACCCGGGTCGCGAGTTCGTCGGCGGCCCCGATCGCCCCGATGAGTTCCAGGTTCGACGGGCAGTGGACCGCCGGGTCTTCGGCGGCGGCATTCTCGGCGAGCCGGGCGAGGTTCCGCGCATGCCGTTCCAGGACGTGATCGCGTTGGTCGAGGAGAAGAGGGCCGGCGGCGCGTAATCCGACCATGAAGCTGACCGCGTACGCCGGCGCGTTCTCGAAACCGTCGAGGTAGGCCTGCACCCCCGCTCGAAGCCGTTCTCGCCAGGCCGCATCGGCCACCTCGGCGACCCGGTTGTGTATGAGCTCGAGGAGTTGCCGGCTGGCTTGGAGATGGGCTTGGGCGAAGGCGTCCTGCTTGTCGGTGAACGACGCGTAGAACGCGGACCGTGACACCCGGGCCCTGCCGATCACGTGCTGGACGGAAGTCGCCGTGTAACCGCGCGCAGCCACCTCTTCGGTCACGGCCTGCAGGATCCGGCCCTGCTGCGACGCGGCGACCTCGGACCCGGACAGGGCGGCCCGTCCTCGAGGCAGGTCGAGCCGGTTCGGCATCAGGGTCAACGTGGCCGGCAGATCCTCGCCGCTTCCCCGGTTGTTCACGGGCGCAGGATAACGGACCCCTTTGTCGCCGGCGCTTCCCCTTGGTCGCGCCGCCGTGCAAAAGTACATGCATGGTTTCCAAAAAAGGGACGGCTGCCTCGACGGACGGGAAGCGCACCTTCGCAGGCCAGCCGATGCTCGGCAAAGTCGTTGGCACCGTCCTCGCGCCCGTCGTGCTGGGAGGCGTCTCCGGGCTCCTGCTCGGCCCCGGCTTACTGGGTAGTGCAGGTCGTCGCGGCCATCGGTGGTTTCTTCGGCGGCTTCGAGCACCACCGCTGGCGACCGGGGTTGATCCGCGGCGTCACGGCGGCCTGCTCTATGGGGCGGCGCTCTTCACGGTTCGCGCCCTGACCGGCTGGACCGACACGATCGATCTGGGCGGCGTTCCCGGTCTCCTTGTCGTCATCACGGCTCTCGCCGGCGCCGTGGCCGGTGCGCTCGGGGGTGCGATGCGCGCCCGGCGCTGATGGACAATGGGCTCCGGGAAGCATGCGACATGCGCACGGAACGGCCGCGTGGCGGTCGAAGGTGACCGCGAAGCCGTATGGCGCCCTGCTGCGCGAACACCAGGCCTGACGCTCAGGCGAACTCCGCGGCGTGGTCGGCCGCCCAGGCCGCGAAGCCGCGCGCCGGGCGGCCGGTGACCTCGAGGACGGTCTCCGTCGTGGGCTGCGGGCGGTCCACGAGCGCGGCCAGCCGCCGGATCCGGGCTTCGATCACCTCCGCCGAACCGACGCGGCCGAGCCCGCGGACCTCGAACGCCGCCGTGAGCTCGCGGCGGTGGTCGTCGAGATCCTGGACCTCCACGCGCACGCGGCGCCCGGCGGCGACCCCGATCAGCGACGCCTGCTGCCGCACAGTAAGCGACTCGGGCCCGGTCAAGGTGTACTCGACGCCGGTGTGCCCGGACGACGTCAGCGCGCGGGCGGCGACGGCGGCGATGTCCGCCTCGTGGACCAGCGCCGCGTGCGAGTCCGGGAAGGGGTCGCGCACCACGCCGTCCGCGCGGATCGGCGGAGCCCAGGCCAGCCGGTTGGCCGCGAAACCGCCCGGACGCAGGAAGGTGCACGGGATCCCGGAGGCGCGTACGGCCTGTTCGGCTTCGCCGTGGGCGCGGGTGATGGCGTCGCCGGACGCGGGATCGGCGCCCGCCGCGGACAGCAGGACGACGTGCGCCAACCCGCCCGCCCGGGAGAGGAACCCGTCGAGCCCGGCCGTGCCCGCGTAGAGGAACGCCGCAGTGACGCCGGCCAGGGCCGGGTCCCAGCCCTCGGGCCGGGCCAGGTCGGCCGCGACCACCTCGACCGCGGCGGGAAGCCGGGCGTGGCCCGGGTCGCGGCCGGCCGCGCGGACTTCGTGGCCGGCTTCGAGCAGTTGTCCTACCAGGGCGCGGGCTACGTTCCCGCGGGCCCCGGTCACCAGAATCGTCATGCGTCCAGGTTCGTCCCGGCCGGGCGGCGCCGGGTAGGCACTGGCGGTACCACCCCCGGCCGGGGTGATGATGGGTGCGTGGACAGGATGGAGCTGAGCGGGTTCCTGCGCAGCCGGCGCGACCGGCTGCGGCCCGCCGACGTCGGCCTGGCGCCCGGCCCGCGGCGGCAGGCGCCGGGGTTGCGGCGTGCGGAGGTGGCGCTGCTGGCCGGGATCTCCGTCGACTACTACGTGCGGCTCGAACAGGGCCGCGGCCCGCGGCCGTCGGATCAGGCCTCACCGCGCTCGGGCGTGCGTTGCGGCTGACCGCCGACGAGCACACGTACCTGCGGCGGCTGGCCCGGCCGGCCCCCGCGGCGCCGTCGCGGCCGGTGCCCGCGAACGTCCTGCGGCTGCTCGACCGCCTCGGCGACGTCCCGGCGATGGTGATCGACGCCGGGTACGACATGGTCGCTTGGAACCGGATGCTCGTCGCGCTGATCGGCGACCCGGCCGGGTGGGCGCCACGTCGGCGGAATCGCTTGCGCCGGCTGCTCGACCCCGCCGACACGGTCACCGGCAACCGGCTGGAGCTGGCCCGGCGGTGCGTCGCGGACCTGCGCGCGGGCGGGCGATACCCGGCCGATCCCGCCGTCCGGTCGCTCGTGGACGACCTCCTTGCCGAGAGCCCGGAGTTCGCGCGGCTCTGGGCGGAACGGGAGGTCGTCGTGCAGCGGACGCTGACCAAGCGGACCGTCCACCCGGTCGCGGGGCCGCTGGAGCTCGACTGCGAGATCCTTGCCGTCCCGGGCCACGATCATCGGTTGCTGGTCTACACGGCCGCGCCGGGCACCGCGTCGGAGGAAGGCCTGAAACGGCTGGTCACCGCGTGAGCGCCGGTTCCCGCACCTGCGCTTGCCGGCGCCGTGGCCGGTGCGATGCGCGCCCGGCGCTGATGGACGATGGGGCCGCGGCGGAAGAAAGCGTTCGGCGCACGGAATCCTTTTCGCCGAGGTGGACACTTATGGGCATGTCGATGCCGCGGGGCCGGACAATCGAGCGATCGCTCGCTCGCCGGGCTCGCGGTCGAGACCCGACCGACACTCCAGGAAGACCGCTTTGCTCACGATCGGTTCTACCACGCCTGACCTCGCCTTGCAGGACACACACGGACGTGCCGTCGCTCTCGCCGACTATCGCGGAAGCGAGAACGTGCTGCTCTACTTCATGCGTTCGACTACCTGCCCGATCTGCAACGGACACGTCAAGGACCTCGTCGCACCGGGCGTCGCGGCACGCCTCACGAAGCGATCGGCTTGACCAGAAAAGTCTTCGGCGCAATGCAGCAGTCGGGCAGCGTGTTGATCGACCGGCGCGGCACGGCACGGCACGCGCACGCCGCCACGATGCCCGTCGCCAGCTATGACAAAAAGGGGATCGCAGAGGCGATCCGGACCCTCGACACCGGGCAACGGCATGAGACGGACACCGGATACGGCAACATCCGCGCGTGGGCCCACCGGCCGTGGCCGAACGTGGCCGGCCGACCGGGTGATCAGCGCCGCCCGAGCGGGCGACCTCGACGCGATCTCGGCGGCGTGCTCTGGTCGGTGGGGGTGACTTTGGCCGGCTACCTGCTCGGCACCACCATTCCGGGAGCCGACCAGTACCTCCTGCCGATCGTGGCGGTCGTCGTGGTGGTCTCGCTGATCCCGTTGGCGCTGGAAGTCCGGCGCGGTCGCAAGCGCTCGTCCGGCGGGCCGGACCACCGGCTTTGATGCCGTCCGGCTCGACCGCGACCTCAGGTCGGCCGGTGCGATTTCGCTGCCGTCGCAGTCCGGGCGGTCGGAACTGGTTCCACGCGCCGGAAGCGCTCGGTCGCCGGCCGGACGGTGCCTTCGTCGGCGGTGCCGAATCCGGTTCAGCGGCGCTCGCCCTCGAACTCGACGGGCAGGTGTCCGCGCGCATCCGTGGCGAAGGCCTGCGCGGATTCGAGGTCCTGGTGCAGGTCGGTGGCCGCGTCCAGCACCGTTTGGGCGGACCACCCGGTGATGCCGAGGACCACGGTAGCGCTGAGCAGCGCAGCCGGGAGGCAGCGGGCGGGTGCGGCCAGCAGGGCGCTCACCCGGCGTGGCACGGGTCCGCCGGTCGCGGCGAGAGCGAAGCGGGGCTCGGCCCGTCCGGCCAGAGCGGCTTTGGCGACGGCCTTGGCCACCACGGTGCGGTCGCCGATGTCCTGCGCGGCGGCTTCGTCGGCCCAGCGTTCGAGTGCGAACCTCGCTGCCGAGCAGAGCGGGCGCAGCAACGGGTTCAGCGTCGCGGCGAGCGTGATCGCGACGAGGAAGCGGTGGTGGCGCAGGCGGAGGTGGGCGCGCTCGTGGGCCAGCAAGGCGTCCCGTTCCGCCGGGTCGAGTGCGTCGAGCATGCCGTCGGAGATGGCGATGCGGCCGCCACGGCCCGATGCGGAGAACGCGACCGGTTCTTTGCCGCGCAGGATGATGACGCCCGCCACCGGGCTGTGTTCGTCGAGTTCGCGGCTCAATGCGCGGATCCAGCGCGCGTACCGCACGGCGGTGTGCGCGCACGCCCCGGCGAGCACGCTCAGCACGAGGCCGCAGCCGATCGCCAGGGGGACGTTGACCTTGTCCAGGGCCTGAGTTGACCAGTGGCCGGCATGAGCGACCGCCGGTGCGAGCGTCAGGCCGGCGAAAGCCTGCAACGTCAGGGCGGCGGTGCCGGCGGCGGCGAGCACCAGGCCCCCGGTGGTCAGCAGCCAGCTCGCGGCACGCGGGGGAAGCCGGGGGGCGACGATGCGCGCCAGGGGCCAAGCCGCGAGCGGCAGCAGCAGGGGTACCCAGAAGTCGGGGTCCATGCGGTCAACTTTCGTTTTGCCGCAACAGTTCGCGGAGCAGGTGTTCGTCCGATTCGGACAGGTTCGAGACGAACCGGGCGAGCACGCTGTCGCGGTCGGGTTCGCCGTCGAGTACCTTGGTCATCCGGCGCGCGGCCAGCCCCGCCTCGTCATCGAGGGCGCGGTACCGGAAGGACCGGCCCAGCTTCTCCCGATCCGCCACGCCCTTCTCGTGGAGCCGCGACAGGATGGTGACCACGGTCGTGTAGGCGAGATCGGCGCCGAGCCGCTCCCGGACCTCGGCCGGCGCCAGCGGGCCGTCGGCGCTCCACAGCACCGCGAGCACCTGCGCCTCGAGTTCGCCGGGTCCGCGCCGGGCACCGTCGTCTCGTCGCACCCGCATAGCACCAATCTACCTCCCGGCTGGAACCCGTCGGTCGCTCGCGGGCGGGCATGCCACCCGAATCATCTACACTGAAGTAGAAGTTCTACTACGTTGTCGAACGAACCGGAGGAGGTGGCGGTGGACGGCGGAGCCATCGACGGCGGCTGGTACCTGGACGTGCTCGGATTCGCCCGGGCGACCCCATGGCTGCACGGGTTCTTCCAGGTCTTCACCAACGCCGGCCTGGTGCTGGTCGCGCTCGTCGTCGCGGTCGTTTGGTGGCGCGCACGTCGCGGCGATGCCGGGCGGATGGCGGCCGTGATCTGGGTGCCGATCGCCATCGGTTTGGCCTACGGCCTGAGCAACCTGGTCAAGGTCCTGGTCGAGGAGCCGCGTCCGTGCATCCGCTACCCGACCGTTCCGACCGTGGCCACCTGCGACTTCGCGACGGATTACTCGTTCCCCAGCAACCACGTCACGATCGCCGTGTCCGCGGCGGTCGCACTGCTCTTCGTCGGCCGTCGAGTCGGGCTCGCCTCGCTCGCGGTGGCGGTGTTGATCGGCTTCTCGCGGGTGTACCTCGGTGCGCACTACGTCCACGACGTCCTGGCCGGCGCGGTGTTCGGCGCGGGCGTGGCGCTGATCGGCCTGCTGCTGCGCGCGCCGCTGACCACGGTCGTCGTCCGGCTGCGATCGGGCGGGTTGTGCACGCTGGTCGGGACGGCCGCGGCCGAGGAATCGTCACCTCCACCGGCAGTCGGCGTCGCGGACGTTGAGGCCAGGTAGCTCGAGGTGGTACACCGACCAGCGCAACCGGCGCGGGCGCAGCGGCAACCGTTCAGCGAGCAGAATCCCGGCCCGCGGCATGCGACAGGTCCGCGCGCGAGGCGATCTGCCGGTGGCTGCCCCCGAGCGCCTTCGCTTGCACGACAAGCTGATCCCGCTCACGCAGCCATTCGGCCGCTTGCTCGGCGGCGTGCTCGATCCGCTCCAGCACGCGCTCCAATTCGGCCGCGTTCTCTTCGATCGGGTTCGACACCCGAGCATGGTAACCAAGGTTTCGTTCGGAGTTTTGGTCTTCACCCCTGTGGGTGGTCCGGAGCGACTCCTCGAGCCGGCACGAGCCGCTACCTAGCCGCCGTCAGCTTATGTCGACGCGCTCCAGTGTGTCAGTTTGTGCTGACGTCACGAAGAAGACACTCGACCGGCCCAGCCGGAGTGAGTGCGGATCAATGATCTGCACCGCGCGGCGCCGAAGTCGAGCTGAACTGGCCCTGCCAGCTCGCCTGCGCCCCGGAGTCGCCGATGCGGTAGATGTCGTAGACCGCCCCGCCCGCGGCCACGACGGCGAGGACCGAGAGCACCATCGTCACCGCGGTTGATGCCGGGGCCAGGAACGTGCGGCGGCCGGCCGTGTTTGCCGTGTCGGCCGCTTGGGGCCGCAGGCTCTCCCGGCGGCGCCACCAGACGAGGAGCGCGAGCACGGCCACCGGGATCGCGACCCACAGCGCGGTGTCGCCGAGTTCGGTGTGGGTCCGCACGAGCGGGGTCGAGGCGACGCGGCGCTCCAGCCATTCGCCGGCGTCCGTCGTGATCGGGACGAGGATCACCACGATGACCGACAGGATCGCGTTCGGACCGGCGAGCTTGCCGCGTGCAGCGGGCCAGAGCGCGCTGAGGACCAGCAGCAGGGCGGACAGCGGGAGCAGGACGACGATCGCGTGGACGAGCAGCACGTGGGCGGGGAGGCCGTTGACGGTGGTCATGATGTCCTTTGTGGAAGATGAGCGGATCGGGGACGCCGCGGGCTCAGGGAGCGCGGGCGAGGGCGGCGACGCGGTAACCCGGTGCGCGCGTCGCGACCCATTCGGCGACGTCGTCCCCTCCGCGGGCGAACGCGGCCGTGGCGAAGACGTCCGCCCACAGCAGGGTCGGGCCGGTGACCGTCACGGCGAGCAGCTCGCGCGGGTGGATGCCGGTGTGCGGGTCGATGATGTGCGGGCCGCGGGCGGCCGACCCGGACGTCGCGACGCCTCCGGCCCGGAGATCGAGGATCGCCAGGAAAGCGTCCCGGTCGGTGGGGTCTTCGACGGCGACCCGCCACGGTGGACCACTCGCGATGCAGGTGCGGCCGGTGAGGTCGCCGCCGACGTTGAGGTAGTGGTCGAACCCGCGCAGTCGGGTGAGCTGGGCGGCCGCGTGCTCGGCCGCCCAGCCCTTCACCAAGCCGGAGGGATCGAAGCCGCCGGGTAACGCCGCGTCGAAGTAGCCGTCCGTGCGGTCCCGCGCTTCTTCGCACAGTGCCACGACGTCGGTGAGCCATGGGTGCCATTCCTCGCGGGGCAGCTCGCCGCGGCGGAGCGCGCTGACCTGGCTGTCGGGCCGGTAGGTGCTGAACAGTTCGTCGGCGGTGCGGAGGTGCCCGAAGACCGCGGCGACGGCGGGTTCGACGGCGGGGTCGGAGTCGATACGCGGGCCACGCAGGTGGAGGCTGGCTTCCGTCCCCATGACCGGCCGGGTCCAGCAACGACGCTGCCTCGTGGTCACCGGTGAGCCTGGTCGATCGCCGACTGCAGCGACTGCTGGTAGCCCTCGGAGGTGTAGGTGGCGCCGCTGACCGTGTCGATCTGCGCGCTCTGGGCCTGCAGCGTCTCCTGGTTCAGCTCCGGTACTGCTTCGGAGTTGATCCGGACGTCACGGCCGCTTTCCTGGGGGTACTCGATGGCCTCGGCGTCGGTGATCGTGCCGCCCGCGACGGTGATCTGCACCTGGACCGGGCCGTAGCGGGTGTCGGCCGCGTCGCCGGTGAACGTTCCGGCGGCCGATGTGCCGGAGGCAGGCGGCGCCGCGGTGCGGGACGGCTGGGTGCCGCCGAGCGGCCGTCCCGTGGCGACCGGGGTCTGGTCGGTGCTGGTGCGATAGCTGAACAGCAGCACGACGACGGACACGGTCGCCGCGAGGGCGATGGCGATCCTGCGCATCGGAAGTCCTTTCCTACCAGGCGAACCGCTCGGCGTGGACGCGGTCGGCGGGGACACCGGCGAGGCGTGCGCTGTCGAGCACGGCGCCGGTCCAGGCGTCGGGGCCGCACACGTAGACGTCGTGGTCGGCGATGTCGGGCACGAGGTGACGCAGCACCTGCTCGTCGGGCACCGGGGCGTACCCGGCGGGCAGCCACGACGCGCGGTCGCGCGAGCGCCGGCCCAGCAGGTAGTGGATCCGGATCCCGCGGCGGGCGGCGAGGTCGTCCAGCTCCCGGCGGAACAGCAGGTCCGCCGGGTTGCCGGTGCGCTGGAACAGCACGGCTTCCCCGGGCCCGAACGGCAGCTCCTCCAGCAGCGCGCGCAGCGGTGTGATCCCGATCCCGGAAGCGAACAGCGCTATCTTCCGTCCCTTTCGGACAGTCCCGGTCAGGCGGCCGTACGGGCCTTCGAACAGCGCGGGCGTGCCGGGGCGCAGGGTGGCGAGCCGGCGGCTGCCCTCGCCGAGGTCCTTGGCCGTGATCCGCAGCCGGTGCCCGTCTGGAGCGGCCGAGAGCGAGAACGGCTTGCCGCGCGTCCAGCCTGGGCCGGAGGCGAACCGCCAGACGAAGAACTGGCCTGCCGCCACGGGAAGCCGGTCGAGGTCACGACCGCTCAGATATACCGAGACGATGCCGCGGCCTCCGGGCACGACCTTCTCGACGACCAGGCGGTGCCGGACGTTGAGCCACACCGGCCGGCCGACGCGGAACACGAGCACGGCGCCGGCGGCCGAGGCGTAGGTGGTCCACCAGAACGCTGTTGCGACGGGGGAGGCGGTGAAGTCGGCACCCGTCCACAGCTGGTGCGGCAGTGCGAGGCCGGCGCCGAGGTAGGCGTAGAGGTGCAGCAGGTGCCAGGACTCGTAGCGCAGCCGCCGCCGGGCTGCGCGCACCGACGTCACGGCGACCATGGCGAGCGCGGCCGTTCCGGCGGTCGCCAGGAGCATGCCCGGGTAGGTCGTCACCAGGGCCCACGCCTCGGCGAGGACGCCGGAGCGGTCGGTCGCCGCGTAGCCGAGGGTGATGAGCACCAGGTGCCCGGCCAGCAGCGTGATCGAGGTAAACCCGACGAGCCGGTGCCGGCGGGCCAGCTCGTCCTGCCCGTAGCTGCGTTCCACCCAGGGGATCCGCGCCATCAGCAGCACCTGCAGCAGCAGGAGGTCCGCCGACAGCAAGCCGGTCAGCCGCCCGGTGGAGGTCAGGAAATCCGAACTCAGGCCCTGCAGGCCGCGGCCGGACACCCAGAGCGCCACCACGAACAGGACGCTCAGCCAGGCCGTCAGGCCCGCGGCGTCCCGCCACCACGCGCGGACCACGGGCGGGGCGACGCGGGTGGCCAGGGCGGTGGACATCGGGGCTCCTCGGGGTGATCGCTGCGATCCACCCTTCCGGAGCCCGGTTAGCCGTCGACGTGACCAGGGTGAGAGTTCGGTAAGAGAAGATCCGCTCCGACGGTGAACCCGACGACGGCGCCACCGCCGGGGCGCGGTTCGGCGAACACGGTGCCACCGTGGGCGAGGGCGATGTCCCGCACGATGGCCAGCCCGAGGCCGGAGCCGGGCAGGCCGCGGGCGGCGTCCGCTCGGTGGAAGCGGTCGAACACGCGGGCCGCGTCGGCATCGCCGATGCCGGGGCCGCGGTCGAGCACCTGCACGCGCCCGTCGCGCACGACAACCTCGATCGGGTCGTCGGGCGCGAACTTGACGGCGTTCTCCAGCAGGTTCGAGACGGCGCGTTCCAGCGCTTTCGCCTGCCCGGTCACCACCGAGGCGTCGGTTTCGACCGTGATGGCACCCCCCGACCGTCGCCGCACGCGCTCGGCGGCGTGCTCGGCCACCTCGCCTAGCTCGACCGTCGCCGGTTCCTCTGCCTCGTAGCGGCGGGTGGCCAGCTCGACCAGCTCGTCGACAAGGTGGGTCAGTTCGCGGGTCTCGCCGTCGACGTCGTCGAGGAGGCGCCCGCGGGCGTCCGGGGTGAGCTCGGCGAAGCGGCGCAGGACGCTGGCGTTGGTGCGCAGGCTGGTCAGCGGGGTCCGCAGCTCGTGTGCGGCGTCTTGGACGAGGCGGTCCTGGTCGGCACGGGCGTCGGCGAGCCGGCCCAGCATCCGGTCGAACGAGGTCGCGAGCCGGCCGACTTCGTCGCGGCCGCCGGTGGGCACGGCGACGTCGTCGAGGCGGCCGTCGCTGACCAGTTCGGTCACGTCGGTCAGCCGGACCAGCCGCCGGGTGATCTGCCGGGCCAGCAGCCAGCCGGCCAGCGCCGCGACGACCAGGACCAGCGCGCTGACGCCGGTGATGCGCGTGGCCAGCTCGCTCAGCACGTGCCGGGATTCATCGACGTCGATGCCGAGCTGGACGGCGCCGCGGCCGGGTCCGAGCGCGACGGTGATCACCCGGTAGTCGTCGCGTCCGGCGGTGAGCTCCCAGTAGCGGCGGTCGCCGAGGGAGCCGGTCGCGGCCAGCGCGCGGTCGGCGTCGCCGACGTCGAGGTGCACCCGGCGGCCGCCGATCGGGCGGACGGTGCCGTCCGGGTTGATCGCCTGGGCCACCATGGGCTGGGCTTCGTCGTGGTCGTCGTCATCGGGCCCGCGGGTGACCGGGCTCGGCGCCAGGACCTGCGTCGCGCCGGCCGCGACCTCGGCCGACGTCGTGAGCAGGGAGCGGTCGAGTTCGGCGTCGATGCGCTGGGAGGCGGCCTGGTAGCTGAGCACCCCGACCAGGATCGCGGCCGCCGCACCGACGCCGGCGAACGCGATGGCGAGTTTGCTGCGCAGGTTCATGCGGACCGGACCGAGTAGCCGACGCCGCGGACGGTGTGGATCAGGTCCGTCGCGCCGGCCTGGTCGAGTTTGCGTCGCAGGTAGCCGATGTAGACGGCGAGGTTCTTGGAGTCGGAGCCGAATTCGTAGCCCCAGATGCGCTGGTAGATCGTGGTGCGGTCGAGCACGATCCCGGCGTTGCGCACGAGCAGTTCCAGCAGGTCGAACTCGGTCTTGGAGAGGGTGATCTCGGTGCCCTGCCACCACACGCGCCGGGCGGCCGGGTCGACCGCGAGCTCGCCGAGCCGCAGCGTGCGCCGAGCGTCCGGCTCGGATGACGTGCGGCGCAGCAGGGCGCGCAGCCGGGCGAGGAGTTCGTCGAGCTCGAAGGGCTTGGGCAGGTAGTCGTCGGCCCCGGCGTCGAGGCCGGCCACCCGGTCGGGGGTCTCGACGCGCGCGGTGAGCATGAGGATCGGCGTTTGGTCGCCTTCGGCGCGCAGGACGCGGCAGACGCCGAGGCCGTCGACGCCGGGCATCATCACGTCGAGGATCAGCACGTCGAAGTCGTGGCGGCGGGCGGTGGCCAGGGCGCTGACGCCGTCGGTGACCTCGGTGACGTGGTAGCCCTCGAGGTCGAGGGCCCGGACGAGGGACTCCCGGATGGCGCGGTCGTCGTCGGCGAGCAGGACGTGGTGCGGCATGGCCGCCATGATGCCCGCGCCCGGCTCCGGCGTCCCGCCAGGTTCTCGGGACGCCGGCGGAGGGTTAGCGCTCGGCAAACCAAGCACTCGTCGTGAGAGCGATCTAACCGGCGAGTGATCGTGATCTTACGTGTGCGAAATGTTCCCGAGGTTGGCTGATCACCACGGTGACCACCACGACCGGGAGGCGACATGACGAGCAGCTACGAGCAGATCGGCGGCCAGGAGGCATTGGTGGTCGTGGTCGACGACTTTTACCAGCGCGTTTTGGCGGACGCGGAGCTGGCGGTCTTCTTCAAGGGGACGAACATGTCCCGGCTGAAAGGCATGCAGATCGAGTTCTTCACCGCGGCGCTCGGCGGGCCCGATGAATACCGGGGCCGGTCGATGAAGGACGTGCACCGGGGGAGGGGGATCGCCGCGCACCACTTCGATCTGGTGGCGAAGTACTTGACGGACTCGCTGCTCGCCGCGGGGGTCCCGGAGGAGACGACGCAGGCGATCATCGGGGCGATCGCGCCGCTGTCTTCGGACATCGTTTCCGCCGGGTGAGAGTTCCGCGTCACGGCGATCGGCGTCGGCGGCTGTCGTCTGCTCTTCAGCAACGGAAACAGGTTGCTGAGCAGGTTGAGGAAATACTTGATGCGCACCCTCTTGCCGGGGTCCTGACCTCGATGCCCGGCATCGGTCGCCCACGACAAGGTGAACACGAACAGGGTCGCGGGCGCCGACGACGAGCAGACGTCGAATCAGGCTCCGCCGTCGCCATGATCTGGCAGCTCACTCGCGCCCGGACGGGCCCGGGAGCTGTTCACCCGGCGTAGGCCCGGGCCGCGTTTCAAACAGCAGCTGCCGGGGGTCCCGTGGATCGGGGCCGACGAGCCGGAACCCCGCCTTCTCCAGGATGCGGAGGCTGACATGGTTGGCAGCGAACACGTAGGCGCGTAGCTCCGAGCGCAGGCCGGCGGCGGTCAGCCGCAGGCGGGGAGTCGCAGGATGATCGTGCGCGGGGCCATGATCGCGATGCTAGGCCCCCAGCCCTGCGCCGGCCTGGTGCCCGGCCGGGTCGCAGCACGTCGGCGTCGACATGCGGGCCCGGCCCGGCGCAGGTGATCAGCCCGTCCAGCACACCCGAGCAGTGGTCGAGGACCTCTTCCACGGCGTGTGCCCGGCCGTCCGGGGTGGCCAGCGAAACCCACGGCGTAACCAGAGACTCCGGCGGCGACTACTGGATCACCTGTCTCCGCGGCGGGTGGGAGAGGCTATGCGAGACGAACCTCAGTGTCGGCAAGCGGTCGCGCCGTGGCAGGAGGTCATGGCCTGCAGCGTTTCGTGCAGCTGCTTCGCGGTGTCCGGCGGCAGCTCGGCTGCGGTGTTGTGCAGTTCCTGGGGGTCTTTGCTTCGGTCGTAGTACTCCTTGGTTCCGTCGGTGTACTCGACGTAGGTGTAGGTGGTGCTGCGGATCGCCTCGTAGGTGCTCGGGTTGCCGCTGTTCTTCGTCGGCTTGTCCGGATCGGTTTTGTCGAAGTCCGGGCCGTGGTGCTCGACCAGTCCGACCGTGCGCCAGGCTTGCGGCGTGGTGCCGTTCAGCAGCGGGGCCAGGCTTTCGCCGTCCACCTGCTCGGGTGTGCGGGCGCCGGCGAGTGCTTCGAACGTCGGCCGCAAGTCGATGTTTTCGGCCGGTTGGTCGACCGTCGCGCCGGCTTTGACACCGGGGCCGGTGACCACCAGTGGCACGTGCACGTCGGTGTCGAAGGCCGTCTGCTTGCCGGGGGTGAGCCGGTACTCACCCATGTGATAGCCGTTGTCCGAGGTGAACACGATGTCCGTGTTGTCACGTACCCCGGCCTTGTCCAGCGCGGCTTGCACGGTGCCGATCATCGCGTCCACCGACTGCACGGCCTGCGCACGCTTGCGGAAGTCCTTGTCGATCTTCTGCTTTTCCTTGTCCGTCAACGGTGTGCGGGACGTGAGCCACGGTGGCGCCGCGGACGGCAGGGTGTCGAAGGCGGGTCCGCGCGGTGCGGTGAGACCGGGGAAGGCGTCGGCGTCGCGGGGGGCCGGGGTGTAGGGGCCGTGCGGGGCGAACGTGGCGAGCTCGATCGCGAAGGGGGTGTGCGCGTCGGCCGAGCTGCCGACGAACTGGGCGGCTTTGCCGGCCATGACGTCGACCAGGTAGTCCTGGGGTGTCTTGCCGTAGTGCTTGATCGTGCCGTTTTCGTTGAGGTCGTAGTCGAATTCGCCGTAGCCGTTGCCGGCGACGTCCCACTCGTTCCAGCCCGGGGGCACGCCGCTGGTCTTGGGGTCGTAGCCGTTGAGGTATTTGCCCATCATCGCGGTGTGGTACCCGGCCTGCTGCAACGACGTCGCGAAGGTGGACTTGTCGTCGCCGCGGCCGTGGAACGTGGCGTACCCGCCGTCCGCACCACCGTTGGTGAACACCCCGGTGTTGTGCGGCACCATGCCGGTGAACAGCGACGACCGCGACGGGCAGCAGAGTGAGTCGGTGACCGTGTAGTTGGCGAAGGTCGTCCCGGTCTTGGCCATGTCCTGCACGTGCGGCAGGTACTGGAGCAGGTTCATCGACAGGTCGTCGGTGAGGACGAGGACGATGTTCGGTTTGCCGCCCGCTGCTCCGGAAGCTCGGGGCGACGTCGAACCGCCGGTGCTGCAGGCAGCGGCGGCCATCGTCGCGGTCAAGGCCAAGGTCAGGAGAACACGGGTCCGGTGTGCCATGTCCGCAGGCTATGGGCGTCACGACAGAGCCGCATCAGCGCTGTGTTCGGGTTCGGTAAGGGACCGGTCCGGCCACCCACCCAGCCAGGCGCGTGCTCGGGTGCGCAGTGCGGCGAAGTCTCCCGTCACGAGGCATTCCCCGGTCAACGGCGAGCCGACGCCCACCGCCACCGCGCCCGCCGCCAGCCAGGATCGAGCGGCTGCCAGGTCGACGGTCTTGCGCCGCAGCCGGCCGCTCCGCCGGGTGACGGGAAAGGTCTTCAGGAGGTTTTCGACCGTGAGCAACGGCTTTTCCGTGCGAGAACCCTCGGTGCGTTCCGGTGGCGCCGGGGCAGCGGGCAGTGGTGGCAGGTCACCGTCCTCTCCGGACACCCAGCACGCCCACGCCCGGTTCCGGCCGTCGCCGAAGTCCGGGGGCCGTTCCTCGTGACACCGCGCCGTGGGTCTGGGGCAATTCGTCGGCATGAGCGCGCGTCCCGGCGGTCGACCGGTCGGCGGCTGGAACGAACACGTTTCGTCGAGGTCGCGGGACGTCACCGCCAGCGAGACAGCCACCACAAGCACACATCGAACCGCGCTCGCCACTTCTCCACCTTCACGTCCAGCCTCACGCCGTGATGCCACCTGAACAGCAGGACGGTGCCGCCTGCGCCGAGCAGAGTCAGCAGGCTGCCGACCACGATGACCGGGGTGTGCTTGTCCCCATCGTCGAGTTCCGCGCGTCGTTCGTCCGGCCACACCCGGATCTGCACACGGCGCCCTGGGCCGTTCACTCGCCCCTGGTGGTTCTCGAAGGTCTCCGTCCTCGTCACCCCGTCGGGTCCGGTGTACTCGACGTACGCGGTCAGGTGTTCCCGAGCGCCGGTCGCGATGACCCGCCCCGGGAAGAGCCCGGCCGACCGGTTCACATCCACGGCCATGGAGACGCCGGTCCACACCACCGCGAGCCCGCCGATCAGCACCACCAGGGGAAGCCACAACAAGGCCGCCTCGGGCAGCCAGGACCTCGACGACGTCATGCCTCCAGCACGCCGGGAAGGCCGCCGCGGTTGCCCGGGGGGCCCAGAAGGCTGGCGCCTGGTTCTTCGCCCTTGTGGAGCGTGGTCTTTCCGGCGCCGGCGTCACCGACGAGCAGGACGTGCCGGTCGGCGGCCGGCGCGTGCGCCGCGTCGGCGCCGGTGCCGGGCAGGGCTCGCCGAGGCCCGACGGCTCGACGCCTGACGCCGCAGCTGCGTGATCTCGCCGGCCTGCTCGCGGTCGTGGCCCGCGTTTTCAGCCGGGTTTCGTCGGTGGCCACCGCGTCGAGCGCACGGGTACCCGGGCCCGGGTAGGACCAGGGTGTCTCCCTGGGGCGAACGGACCCGCTCCGGGGCGATTGTGGTGGCAGCGGCACACCCGCCGCCCACACGAAGGAGTTCCGATCATGGACATGAAGCTCGAAGTCGTGGTCCTGCCCGTCACCGACGTCGACCGGACCAAGCACTTCTACAAGACCCTCGGCTGGCGCGAAGACGCCGACCTCGCCTTCGGCACCTCGCGGATCGTCCAGCTCACCCCGCCGGGATCAGCGACGTCGATCCACTTCGGCACCGGGATCACCGACGCCGCGCCGGGCTCGGTCCGGAGCACTTACCTCGTCGTCGACGACATCGAAGCCGCCCGTAAGGAGCTCGCCGGCCAGGGGGTCGACGTCAGCGAGGTCTTCCACCGCGACGGCACCGGCGCGTTCGCCCCGGGTGTGCACCCCGATCGCGGCACCTACTCCTCGTTCGCGTCGTTCAGCGACCCGGACGGCAACACCTGGCAGCTGCAGGAGATCACGACCCGGTTCCCCGGCCGCGTCGACGGAGTGACCTACGGCTCGACGCAGAAGCTCGAGACGGCGCTGCGCGAGGCCGCGGCCGCGCACGGCGAGCACGAGAAGGAAACCGGGCAGTACGACGAGGAATGGCCGGTCTGGTACGCCGAGTACATGGCGCAGCACCAGGACGCCTGAGTCCATCCGGCGGTGCGCGGGACGACCCGCGCACCGGATCCTCGACATGAAGGCCGGCTCCTCGGAAGAAGGAATCATGACTGAACGCGATTTCGCTGGCGGTGCTGCTCGACGTCGTCCAGCCGTTCCCGACCTTCTCCGAAGCCTTCCTCCACGTCCTGCGCGATCTCGACCGCCAGGTCCACCCGATCGGAGCCCAGTGATGTCCTACCGTGCGTTCGAAGTGACCGGAACACGGCAATTCTCCTTGGTCGAACGCGAACTCCGCGACCCGCTGCCCAGCGAGGTGCGCCTGCGGGTCGAGGCCTGCGGGGTCTGCCACAGCGACACCCTCGCCGTCGAAGGGCTGCGCGCCGACCCGTCGGTGCCGGTCGTGCCCGGTCACGAAATCGTCGGCGTGATCGACGCCGTAGGCCCGGGTGTGACCGCCTGGGCCGCCGGCGACCACGTCGGCGTCGGCTACCTCAACGGCCACTGCGGCCAGTGCGACAACTGCCGCCGCGGCGACTTCGTCAACTGCACCGACCAGCCCTGGACCGGCACCATCACCGACGGCGGGTACGCCGAAGTCGCCTACGCCCGCGCTACCGGCCTGGTCCGCATCCCCGACGGCGCGCAGCCGCTCGACGTCGCACCGCTGCTGTGCGCGGGACTCACGATGTACCGAGCATTGCTGACGGCCGATGCTCGGCCCGGCTCGCTGGTCGCCGTGCAGGGCATCGGCGGCCTCGGCCACCTCGGCATCCAGTACGCCAAGACGCTCGGCTACCGCGTCGCGGCCATCGCCCGCGGTACCGGCAAGGCCGAACTGGCCGCCGAACTCGGCGCCGACGAGTACATCGACAGCACCGCGACGGATCCCGGCCAGGAGCTGACGCGGCTCGGCGGAGCGGCGGCCATCATCGCGACCGCGTCCAGCGGCGCGTCGATGTCCCCGCTCGTGGCCGGGCTCGGCACCCGTGGGCAACTGCTCGTCGTGGGGGCCGCACCCGACCCGATCGAGGTTCGGACCCCGGCCCTCATCTTCGGCACGCGTTCGGTGACCGGCGCGCTCACCGGGTCCGCCATCGAGAACGAGGACAGCCTCCGGCTGGCCCACGAGCGCGGAATCCGCAGCCGCAACGAGATCATGCCGCTGTCCGAGGCGCCGAAGGCCTACGAACGGATGATGTCCGGCGACGCCCGGTTCCGCGTCGTCCTCGACACCCACGAATGACTTCACCGAACGCGAAATCAAGGAGGACACGATGTCCACGATTCACCTGCGTCAGCTGACCACGGCGTCGCCCGGGCAGTTCCTGGCCGGGCTGACCGACTTCGGTCCGGGGCGCGCGGAACTCTTCGGCCGCAGCGCGGACGAGTTCCTGCGAGTACACGACAAGGGCGCCGACCACGCCGACGTCACCGAGGGATCGGGCGGCATCTGGGAGCGGCTGCACTACGACTGGTCCGATCCCACCCGTGTCGTGATGAAGACGACCGACTCCAACTTGTGGGGCGGGGCCTCGGGCCACACCTACCGCTTCACCCGGCTTCCCGACGGCACGACCGAGGTCGACGTCGTCGTGGTGCGGGACGGCGAGAACCTCAAGGGCCGGCTGCTCGGCGCGCTGCTCGCCGTCGTGGGCAAACGTGTCCTCGGCGGGGAACTGGCGAAGACCGCGAAGGCGATCGAGGCGCGGAATACGGAGAGTCGCGACAGCGCGTGACAGCGGAACGCCCGGCCGGTGCTGCGCTACTGTTCGGTCACCTGGCGCGGCCATCCGGCCGCCGCCGGCCGGGCCGCGGGAGGTACGCATGCCGGGGCTGATCGGCCGGCACAGCGAGTGCGCCACAGTGGACCGTCTGCTGGCCGGCGCCCGGTCGGGGCAGGGTCAGGTGCTGGTCCTGCGCGGCGAGGCCGGAATCGGCAAGACCGCGCTGCTGGAGTACGCGCACGCGCAGGCGCCGGAATTCCGGGTCGCGCGGGCCGCGGGCGTCGAATCCGAGCAGGTCATGGCCTACGCGGGGCTGCACCAGCTGTGTGCGCCGTTCCTCGACCGGCTCGACCGCCTGCCCGAACCTCAGCGCGACGCGCTCGGCACGGCGTTCGGGCTGAGCGCCGGCACCCGCCCGACCCGCTTCCTGATCGGGCTGGCGGTGCTGACGCTGCTCGCCGACGTGGCCGAGGAACAACCGCTGCTCTGCCTGGTCGATGACGTCCAGTGGCTCGACCGGATGTCCGAAGTGGTTCTCGCCTTCGTCGCCCGCCGGCTGCTCGCCGAGCGGATCGTGGTGGTCTTCGCGCTGCGCGAGACCGGCCGCGAACTCGACCTGGCCGGCCTGCCGGAGCTCCCGATCGGCGGCCTGGGGGAGGCCGAGTCGGAAGCGTTGCTGGGCTCGGTGCTCCAGGGCCCGATGGACGGCCGCGTCCGCGACCGGATCATCGCCGAAACCCACGGCAACCCGCTGGCGCTGCTGGAACTGCCCCGTGCGTGGACGGCGGCCGAGCTGGCCGACGGCTTCGAACAGCCCGGCGCGGTGCCGCTCGCCGGCCGCATCGAGCAGTGCTTCGTCCACCAGCTGGATCCGCTTCCCGCCGACACGCGGCGGCTCCTGCTCATCGCCGCGGCCGAGCCCCTCGGTGACGCCACCCTGCTCTGGGGCGCGGCCGGCCGGCTCGGGCTCGGCGCCGACCCCGCCGCCGCGGCCGCGGCGACCGGGCTGATCGAGTTCGGCCGCCGCGTCCGGTTCCGGCACCCGCTCGTGCGCTCGGCGGTCTACCGGTCGGCGTCGTCCCTGGACCGCCAAGACGTGCACCGGGCGCTGGCGGACGTCACCGACCCGGACCGTGACCCGGATCGCCGCGCCTGGCATCGCGCCCAGGCGACCGTCTCACCCGATGAGGACCTGGCGGCCGACCTCGAATGCTCCGCGGGGCGCGCCAGGGCACGCGGTGGCCTGGTCGCCGCCGCCGCGTTCTTCGAGCAGGCGGCGCTGCTGACGCCGGAACCGGCCCGGCGCGCGACGCGCGAACTCGCGGCCGCCGCGCTCAAGCGGGACGCCGGCGCGCTCGAGTCGGCACTCGGGCTCCTGGACGCGGTGGAGGCCGGACCGCCGGACGCGGAGCGGGCCGCCGAGGTCGGGCGCCTGCGTGGGCAGATCGCGTTCGACCAGCGGCGCAGCGGTGAGGCGACCGGCCTGCTGTTGCGCGCGGCCGAGCAGCTCACCCCGCTCGACGCGAACCGGGCGCGGGAGACGTACTTGGAGGCGTTGGCGGCCGCGCTGTGGGCCGGAGGTTCGGACGACAGCGGCTTCGTCGCGGCGGCCGAGGCCACCCGCGCCGCGCCCCCGGCGCCCGTTCCACCCCGGGCCGTCGACCTCGTGCTGGACGCGCTGGCCACCCGGTTCACCGACGGCTACCAGGCGGCGGCGCCGCTGCTGAGGGGGGCGCTGGAGGCTGTTCGCGCCCTGGACATCGGCACCGAGGACGTCGGGCGGGTGCTCTGGCTGCTGGGCAACCGCGCCGGTGGCACGATCGCCACCGAAGCGTGGGACTTCGAAGCCGCGCGGGCGCTCGCCACGCGTCAGGTCCAGCTCGCCCGCGACGCCGGTGCGCTCGTGCAGCTGCAGTTCGCGCTCAACTTCCTCGCCGTCAACGAGGTGCTCGCCGGGGAGCTGACCGCGGCGGCGTCGTCGGTCGAGGAGGACCGCGTGATCGCCGGCGCGACCGGCAACGCGCCGGTGGGCTACGCCGAGATGCTGCTCGCGGCGTTCCGCGGCCGCGAGGCGTCGGCGACGGACCTGTTGACCGGCGCCGCACGCGACGCGACGGTGCGCGGTCAGCACCGGCTGGTGACCCTCGCCGACTACGGAAAAGCCGTGCTCTACAACGGTCTCGGCCGCCACGACGTCGCACTGGACGCCGCCCGCCGGGTCTTCGACCGCGACGTGGTGGGGTTCCAGAGCCTCGCCACCGCGGAGCTGGCCGAGGCGGCATCGCGCACCGGGGACGAGGCGCAGCTGGCCGCCGCGGCCGCCCGGTCAGCCGACCGAGCCGCGGCGGCCCGGACCGCGGAGGCGATGGGGATCGACGCCCGCGTGCGCGCACTGTGCGGCACCGGCCAGGACGCCGATCGCCTCTACCGCGAGTCCATCGCCTGCCTCGACCGGACCCCGCTGCGGGTGGACCTCGCCCGCAGCCACCTGCTGTACGGCGAATGGCTGCGCCGCGAAGGTCGCCGTGTCGATGCCCGGGCGCACCTGCACACGGCCCACGACCAGCTGTCCGCCATGGGGCTGGAAGCGTTCGCCGACCGGGCCCGGCGCGAGCTGCTGGCCACGGGGGAGACCGCCCGGAAACGCACGGTGGAGCCCACCGGTGAGCTCACCGCCCAGGAGTTCCAGATCGCCCGGCTCGCCGGCGAAGGCTACTCGAACCCCGAAATCGGCACTCGCCTGTTCCTCAGCCCGCGCACGGTCGAATGGCACCTGCGCAAGATCTTCACCAAGCTCGGGATCAGCTCACGCCGTCAGCTGCGTGACGCCGCCCTCGTCGCCACCTGAGGAAGCTCGTCGACGGGCCTGAAGTGTGCAGCCCGGTGTGCCGGAGTGGCGCCCTGAACGGCCGCCGACGCACGGAAAGGGAGCGGGATACTCACTGAGCGAGGTCGCAAGCCCACTTCCAGATCGCGTCGCCGTACGCCGAAGCTGCAGCATCGGTATCCCTGCCGCGCGCCCCATGATCTCCCATACGCTGGAGATATCCCGCGTATGGGGTTCAAGTCTCGGGCACCGTATTACCCCCACGGATCGCGAAACGTGATTGCGAACAGCGACACCGCGATGGTGATCTGGCCCGGCCAGTCCAGGGACCGGCCCAGCGGCGCGGCGGGTTTTGCGCACCCACCAGGGTGATCACACAGCTGACCACGGCCAGGACCGCCATGGCGAGGAAGGCGTAGCGCCAGCTCGCGTATTCGCCGCCCGCAGGTTCCACGCGGTCCTCGCGCGTGGTAGGTGCGCCCCGGGCTGACGTCGGTGGTCGCCACTTGCGAAGGACTCTGCGGCCGTAGTTGTGTGTGCCGGCGACCCGGTCCAGCTCGGCGGTGGTGGCGTCGCTCGGTGCTGTTGTCGTCAGGCGAATCGCTCAACGGGCTTTGTGACAGCTTCGCCGCCAAGCTGCCACATTTCATAGTTTCCGCATTCTGCGGTGATCTCGGCCGCAGCTTGGGCCGCGGTGAAGAAGTCGTCGACCATCGGCGAGGTGCGCGATGCCGCTACTGCGAGGCACACCTGGTCGGGTGCCAGCTCCGGGATGGGCACATAGACGACGTCCGGATGTGAGTAGAACACGGTCGCCGAGCGGGCCAGGAACGAGATGCCGCGGCCGGCCGCGACGTGCTCGAGCGTTTCGTCCACCCCGCGCACCAGGTACCCGGCGTTGGGGTGTGGGTGCCTGGTGGGCTGCGTGCTCGTGTCGGCATGCCAGAGCAGCGGCTCGCCGGCCAGATCGGCCTCGGTGACTTCCTCCTTGCCGGCCAATCGGTGGCCGGCCGGCAGCACGGCAACCCGTGGTTCGGTGTAGAGCGGGGTGACGCGCAGGCCGGCCTCGTCGATGGGCGGCCTCACATAGCCGATGTCGATGCGGCCGTCGAGCAGCATCGAGGCCTGGTCGTCCCCTTCGATCCGTTGCACGTCCACCAGAACGTCGGGGTGCCGGGTTGCGAACTGCTGGACCGCCGGTGCGACCGCGACGCCTGCCCGGAAGCCGACCATCAGCCGCTGGCTGCCTCGCGCGGCCGCGGTCACCCGGCGGCGGGCCGCGTGCGCGGAGGCCAGCAGGGGGCCGGCATCGGCCAGCAGCTGCCTGCCGGCGTCGGTCAGCGCCACGCCGTGGCTGTCCCTCGTCAGCAGCGGGGTGCCGAGATCCTGTTCCAGCGCGCGGATCTGCCGGCTGAGTACCGGCTGTGCGATGTGCAGCTCATCGGCGGCGCGGCCGAAGTGGAGCCTCTCGGCGACGGCGACGAAGTAGCGCAACTTGCGCAGGTCCAGATCCATGGAGCCTCCCGGTCCGGCGATGCCTGAAGGGTATCGCAGCGGGTGAAAGAGGTCTTGGACACCCACTCAGGCCGATGGCAGCCTCGGCAGTAGAGCGCCGTCCAGGCGCGTATCGAGCTCCAGAAAGCAGACACACCATGAGCAGCATCAGCATCATCGGCCTGGGGGGCATGGCCCGCGCACTGGCCACTCGCGCGGTCGAGGGCGGCAACGCCGTCGAGGTCATCGGCCGCGACGCGGCCAAGGCCGAGGACCTGGCCACCGCGCTCGGTGGCGGCGCCACGGCCGGCACGTTCGGCGCCACCCCGGCCGGCGACATCGTCGTCCTCGCCGTGCCGCACGCCGGCGGCGTACCGGTCATCGCCCAGTACGGGGACGCGCTGGCGGGCAAGGTCGTCATCGACATCTCCAACACCTTCGCCGGTGCCGACGACACCGTGCTGGTCACTCCTGAGGGCACGTCCGGGGCGCAGGAGATCGCCAAGGCCGCCCCGGCGAGCACGCACGTGGTGAAGGCGTTCAACACTGTCTTCGGTCATGTCCTGGCGCAGGGCGGCCCGCTGGACGTGTTGTTCGCCGGCGACGACGCAGGGGCCAAGGCGACTGTGTCGGCGTTCATCGAGAGCCTCGGGCTGCGCCCGCTGGATGTCGGTGGCCTGGAGATGGCGCACTGGCTGGAGGGGGCCGGCTTGCTGCTGATGGGCCTGGCCCGCAGCGGCGCCGGGTTCAACGTTGCCCTCGGCGTCAAGCTTCTCGGCTGAGCGCACCGGCACCACCACTTCGCGCCACACCATTCACAAGGAGCAGTAGCGTGCGCGTTTTCGTCACCGGCGGGACCGGCCACTCCGGTTCGTACATCATCCCCGAACTCGTCGCCGCCGGACACGAGGTCATCGGCCTGGCCCGATCGGACGCTGCCGCCGCGGCGGTGTCCGCGCTCGGCGCGAAGGTCCGACGCGGCGACCTCCAGGATCTCGACGGGCTCAAGAAGGCGGCCGCGGACTCCGACGGCGTCATCCACGTCGCGCACCGGCAGGACCTGCTTCCCTCCGGCGGGATCGACGCCGTGGCCGCCGCGGAGCTCCCGATCATGCTCGCTTACGGCGAGGCGCTGGCGGGAACCGGCAAGCCGCTGGTCGCGGCGGGAAGCATCGGCTCTCCCGGGAACCTCGGCCGGCCGGTCGCCGAGGAGGACCCGGCCCTGCCCAGCGGCGAGGAGCACAAGGGCACCCTGCGGGCTCGCAACGTCGTGGAAAGAGCCGTGGTCGGCCTCGCCGAGCAGGGAGTGCGGTCCTCGATCGTGCGGATCGCCAACATCGCGCACGACACCACCGACCGCGCCGGCTTCCTCCCCATGCTGATCGCGCTCGCGAAGGAGAAGGGCTTTTCCGGTTACCCCGGAGATGGCGCGAACCTGTGGAACGCCGTGCATATCCGCGATGTCGCCGCTTTGTTCCGCTTGGCGCTGGAGAAGGGGCCGGCCGGCAAGTACTGGCACGCGGTCGAGGACGGTGGCGTCCCGTTCCGCGAGATCGCCGGGGCCATCGGCAACCGGCTGGACCTGCCCGTCGTGAGTGTTCCGGTCGACGACCTGATGGTGCCGGGACACTTCGGGTTCCTCGCGAATCTGGTTACGCAGAACTACCCGGCGTCCAACCTCGTCACCCGCCGGACCCTCGGCTGGGAACCCGCTCAGCCCGGCCTGCTCGCCGATCTGGACAACGGCCACTACTTCGCCGCCGGCTGACAAGGATTCGAATGACGACTGTGGGATTCATCGGAAGCGGGAGCCTCGGCACCGCCATTGCGGGGCTCGCCGTCGACGCCGGGTACCAGGTCGTGCTGAGCAACTCACGCGGTCCCGAAACGCTCGCGGCCACGGTCGCGGAACTGGGGCCCCGGGCGTCCGCGGCGACGAGGGGGGAGGCCGCGGCCGCCGGTGACATCGTCGTGGTCACGGTGCCGGTCAAGGCCTTCCCCGACGTGCCCGCCGCGCCAATGGTCGGGAAGACGGTCATCGACACGTGCAACTACGGCCCCGAGCGTGACGGGCAGATCCCCGAGCTCGACAGCGAGTCGCTCACCTCGAGCGAGCTGCTGCTGCGGTACGTCCCGGGCGCCTTGCTGGTGAAGGCGTTCAACAACATCTTCTTCAAGCACCTGGTGTCGCTCGCTCGCCCGGCGGGGGCGGCCGACCGCTCGTACCTGCCGGTGGCCGGGGACTTCGCGCCGGCGAAGGCGGCGGTGACCGAGTTCATCGAATCCATCGGGTACAGCGTGGTGGACGCGGGACCGCTGGCCGATAGCTGGCGGCAGGCGACGGGCACGCCGGTGTGGGGGACTCCATACGGGCCGTACTCGAACGAGAAGGGCCAGCAGGTCGGCGAGGACGCGATCCGCGCGGCTTTGGCCGCCGCAGCGCGGTAAGCGCAAGTCGGCGCGGGCCCCGGTGTGGTCCGGCTGTGTCGTGACCCCGTCCGGTAGGTGCCAGGCGGGGCCACAACCCGTCAGCGGCCGACGAGGGACATGTGGTGCTCGTTGTACCGGTCGCCCTGCACGCCGATCCGCGCGGCGATGTGGTTGAGGTCGGTCAGTTCGTCCGCCGAGAGCGGTACCTGGGTGGCAGCGGCGTTCTCATCGACCCGCTCGAGGCGGCGCGTGCCGGGGATGGGCACGATCCACGGGTGCTGGGCGAGCAGCCAGGCGAGGGCGATTCGGCCGGGTGTGGCGTCCTTGGCGCGGGCCAGGTTGGTGACGTGCTCGACCAGCGCCTGGTTGGCGGTGCGGTTGTCCTCGGTGAAGCGGGGGATGCCGGCGCGGACGTCGCCGGGGGCGAACCGGGTGGCGGCGGTGACGGCGCCGGTGAGGAAGCCTTTGCCGAGGGGGCTGAACGGCACGAAGCCGATGCCGAGCTCGCCGCAGGTGGGCAGCACCTCCGGTTCGGGGTCGCGGGTCCACAGCGAGTATTCGCTTTGCACGGCGGTCACGGGGTGGACGGCGTGCGCGCGGCGGATGGTGGCCGCCCCGGCTTCGGAGAGCCCGAAGTGCCGCACCTTGCCGGCCTGGACGAGCTCGCCGACGGCGCCGGCGACGTCCTCGATCGGGACGTCCGGGTCGACGCGGTGCTGGTAGAACAGGTCGATCGGGTCGGTCCGCAGCCCGCGCAGCGAGGCGTCGGCGACCCGCTTGATCTGTTCGGGACGGCTGTCGAGTCCGACCGACCGGCCGTCCTCGATCCGCCAGCCGAACTTCGTGGCGATCACGACCTGGTCGCGCAGCGGGGCGAGCGCTTCGCCGACGAGTTCTTCGTTGACGTAGGGGCCGTAGACCTCGGCGGTGTCGAAGAACGTGACACCTCGCTCGACCGCGCCGCGCAGCACGGCGATCATGGCCTCGCGGTCGCCGGGGTTGGGGCCGTAGCTCTGGGACATGCCCATGGCGCCCAGGCCGATGGCCGAGACCCGCAGGCCCTGGCCGAGAGTTCGGGTGTGCACGGTGAATCAGCTCCGCTGGTGGGCGTCGTGGTACTGCTGGTCGGTGACCGGTTCGAGCCAGGTGGTGCCGTCTCCGCCTTCTTCGGGACCTTCGAGCATGGCGATGTGGCTCATACAGGTGGTGTCGGTGCCGCCGTGCCAGTGCTCTTCGCCCGGCGGGGTCCAGACGGTCTCGCCGGCCCGCATGCGGATGACTTGGCCGTCGCGGTTGACGACGAGGCCGACGCCGTCGGTCACGTGGAGGGTCTGCCCGACAGCGTGGGAGTGCCAGTTGGTGCGGGCGCCGGGGGTGAACCGGACCAGGGAGGCGACCAGGCGCGACGGCGGCTCGGGAGTTTTGATCATGGTGAGGTAGACGTCGCCGGTGAAGCGCTCGGCGGGGGTCTTGACGGTGTCGTTGACGGGGATGTGCTGCATCGTGGATCTCCGGTTCTCAGGGGCGCAGAAGGGTCTTGATGGCGCGGCGTTCGTCCATCGCCCGGTAGCCCTCGGCGACCTGGTCGAGGGGGAGTTCGAGGTCGAAGACCTTGCCGGGGTCGATGGTGCCGCGCCAGATGCGGTCGATGAGGTCGGGCAGGAAGCGGCGGACCGGGGCGGGGCCGCCGAGGAGGCGGACGTGGGAGTAGAACAGCTCCTCGCCGGGCAGGGTGACGTCGTGGGCGACGCCGACGTAGCCGACCGCGCCGCCGGGGCGAGCCGAGCGGATGGCCTGCATCATCGACTCCTGCGTGCCGACGGCTTCGATGACCGAGTGCGCGCCGAGCCCGCCGGTGAGGTCTTTGACCTTGGCGACGCCGTCGTCGCCGCGTTCGGTGACGATGTCGGTCGCGCCGAATTCGGTGGCCAGCTTCTGCCGGGGTTCGTGGCGGCTCATCGCGATGATCCGCTCGGCGCCGAGTTCCCGCGCCGCCAAGATGCCGAGGAGGCCGACGGCGCCGTCGCCGACGACCGCGACGGTGGAGCCGGGCTTGACGTCGGCGGCGACGGCGCCGAACCAGCCGGTGCCCAGGACGTCGGAGGCGGCCAGCAAGCTCGGGAGGAGGTCGTCGGCCGGGACTTCCGGCGTGGCGACGAGGGTGCCGTCGGCCAGTGGGACGCGCAGGTACTCGGCTTGGGCCCCGCCGGCGCCGACGAATTCGCGGTGGACGCAGGAGGTCTGGAACCCGGCGCGGCAGATCTCGCAGGTGTTGTCGGAGGCGAAGAAGGAGCCGATGACGAACTGGCCGGGCTTGATGATGGTGACGTCGGTACCGACCTCTTCGACGATGCCGGCGTATTCGTGGCCCATCGGGGTGGGGGAGGTGACGGGGTTGATGCCGCGGTAGTCCCACAGGTCGGATCCGCAGACGCAGGTGGCGGACATCCGGATGACCGCGTCGGTGGGGGCTTGGATGGTGGGATCGGCGCGGTCCTCGAAGCGGACGTCGCCGGGGGCGTGGATGACAGCTCCGCGCATGGTCGTGTGCTCCTTCGAAAGGGTGGTCAGTTCCGGAAGACCTTCTTGGCGACGGCCATGGCGGCCATCGACTGGGGCCAGCCGGCGTAGAAGGCCAGGTGGGTGATCGCTTCGATCAGCTCGGCTTCGGTGGTGCCGTTCTCCTTGGCCAAGCCGAGGTGGTAGACGAGCTGCTCGGTGTTGCCGTTGGTGGCCAGCGCGGCGACGGTGACGAGACTGCGTTCCTTGGGAGTCAGGTCGGTGCGCTTCCACACTTCGCCGAAGAGGACGTCGTCGGTGAAGTGCACCAGCGCGGGCGCGAAGTCACCGAACATCTTTTCCGCGCCGGAGGGCTGGGGATTGTCGGTCATCGTGGTTCCCTTTCGTTGATCTTGGTCTAGTGGCGAGTACCCAGGCCCGCGACCGCGGTGACGGCGGCCGCAGCGGCGACGGCGGCGGCCAGTAGCAGGCTGACCCGCAGGCCGGTCGTTAAACCCGCAGGTGCGGCCAGGAGGGCGCCGAAGACGGCGACGGCCAGCGCGCCGCCGAGCTGGCGGCTGGTGTTGAACGCCCCGCTCGCGGTCCCGGCCCGGTGCGCGGGGACCGCGGCGAGCAGGACCGCGATCACCGGCGGGATCACCGTGGGACCGCCCAGCCCGACGAGAATCATCAGTGCGGCGGTCACCCAGGTGGGTGCGGTGGTGGGGAGGAGAGCGAGGGCTGAGAGTCCGGCCGTCATCAGCACCAGGCCGGTGACGACCACGGGCCGGGAGCCGGTTCGCTCGACCACGCGGGGCACGACCGGGGTCAGCACGAGCCCGGCCAGCATCATCGGCAGGAACACCACCCCGGTAGCCAGCGACGACAGACCGCGGTCTTGCAGGACCAGGCTCAGCACGAACGGCATCCCGTAGTAGCCGATCATGAACGCGAACCCGATGACCACCGCCGCGACCACGGTGCGGGAGCGGACCAGCTCCAGCGGCAGCATCGGATGCGCGACCCGGGCTTCCAGCAGCACGAACGCGGCCGACGCGACAACGGCGATCCCGAACGCCGCCAGCACCGCCGGCCGGCCGAAGCCGTCTTGACCGGCTTCGATGGCGCCGAAGACCACGGCGGCCATCGCGACGGCGCCGACGAGCTGACCCGCGGCGTCGAACGGCGCCCGGTGGTGCGCCGACCGGGCGACCCGGCGGAGCAGGAGCAACGCCACGGCTCCGGCCGGGAGGTTGATCAGGAAGATCCACCGCCAGCTCACCGTCGTCAGCACGCCGCCCAGGAGTGGGCCGACCGACGACGCCGCGGCGCCGCCCATCGCCCACATCGCGACCGCGCGGGCCCGGCGCACCGGGTCGGGGTGGGCCTGGGCGATGAGCGCCATGGACGAGGGCATCACCACCGCGGCGGCCAGCCCTTGGGCGAAGCGGAACGCCACCAGCACCGCGAGTTGCGGGGCCAGGCCGCACGCCAGCGACGCCACGGTGAACACGACGATCCCGAGCGCGAACGCCTTCTTGGCGCCGATCCGGTCGGCCAGCGAGCCGGCCGAGAGCAGCGCGGCGGCGAACATGAGCGTGTAGCCGTCGACCACCCACTGCAGTCCGGCGATGCCGCCGCCCAGGTCGGTCCGGATCTCCGGCAGGGCGATGTTCACGACGACCGCGTCCAGGGTGACCACGAAGAACCCGAGCAACGCGGTGACGAGCGTCGCGAGGGCGCTGCCGGCGGTCTTCTCGGAAGTGGTCACGCTTCGATGGAACGCCCGTTCGGGTACGCGCGGGAGGTCGCGTCTTTCCGGGTCACGACAGAACCCCCCTCGCGGGTCCGGCCCGTCGTACCGTGGAGCGGGTGAACGCCAAGAGCACCGAGGTCCGCGACTTCCTGGTCACCCGCCGGGCCAAGATCACCCCCGAGCGTGCCGGGTTGCAGCACTACGGCGGCAACCGCCGCGTGCCGGGCCTGCGCCGCGAAGAGGTCGCCATGCTCGCCGGTGTCTCCGCCGACTACTACACCCGCGTCGAGAAGGGCAACCTCGCCGGCGTCTCCGACAGCGTCCTCGACGCCATTGCCGGCGCGTTGCAGCTCGACGAGGCCGAGCGCGTCTACCTGTTCGATCTGGCCCGTGCCGCCAACGCGGCCGGCCGGCCCCGCACCGCCTCCGGCCAGCGCCGCCGTTCTCCGCAGCGGGTGCGGCCGGTCGTGCAGCAGATCCTCGACAGCATGACGACGACGGCCGCGTTCGTCCGCAATGGACGGTTGGACATCCTGGCCGTCAACCTGCTCGGCCGCGCGCTGTACTCGCCGGTGTTCGACAGTCCCACCCGCACCAGCGAGGTCTCCTTGCCCAACCTCGCCCGCTTCGGGTTCCTCGACCCCGCTGCCCGCGACTACTTCCCGGACTACGACAAGTCTTGTCACACCTCGGTCGCGATCCTGCGCACCGAAGCCGGCCGCGACCCCCACAACCGCGACCTTTCCGACCTGATCGGCGAACTGTCCACCCGTAGCGAGGACTTCCGCACCCGCTGGGCCGCCCACGACGTCCGCTTGCACCGCACCGGCACCAAGGACTTCCGCCACCCGGTCGTCGGCGAACTCGTCCTCGACTTCGAGGCCATGGAACTGTCCGCCGACACGGGGCTCACCCTGACCGCCTACACCGCCCGCCCCGACACTCCTTCGGCCGAACGGCTCCAGCTCCTGGCGAGCTGGGCCGCGACCACCACGCTCGCCGAAGCCGACGTCGACCGCTGAGCTCGTGTCACAGCAAACTGAGCAGAACGGCTGAAACGAGGCTCATCACCACCACGGCTCCGGCCATCGCGGCGGTCACCCGCCACGAGAGGGCGCGGCCGACCATCACCATCGACGGCAGGCTCAGCGCGGGCAGCGCGATCAGCAGCGCGCCCGCGGAGCCCAGTGAGGCACCGGCCGCGGTCAGCGCGAGCACGACCGGGATCTCGCCTCCGGTCGGGATCACCAGCAGCGTGCCGACGACGGCGCACACGAGTACGGCCGCCACGCCCAGGTGCGTCGTCAGGTCCGCGAAGTCCGAAAGCCAGCCGCTCACCGCGCCGACGAGCAGGACCACGAGGAGGTACTCCGGGATCAGCACCACGGCGAACCGGGCCAGCGCGCGCAGGTACCGGAGAGGAAGATCGCGGACCCGCACCGGTTCGAGTGGCTCCGCGAGAACTTCCGGGGACACCTGCGGCCGAGCGAGCCGGGCCACGACGGTCGTCGCCCCGAACACCAACAGCACCCCGACGACCAGGCGTACGACGCCGAACTGCCAAGGCGCCACCAGGAACAGGAACACCAGGACGGCCGGGTTGAGCACCGGGTTACCGACCCAGTACGCCAGGCTCGCCGTCACCGCGGCCCCGCGCCGGCGCAGGCCGACGGTCACCGGCGCGGTGCAGCAGGTGCACATCAGGCTTGGCAGCGACGCCGCGCCGCCGGCGAGGCTCTGCCCGAACCGCGAGCGCCGGTTGAGCGCGGCGAGCAGCCATGCCTTCGGGACCAGCGCGTCGACGGCCGCCGCGAGCACCAGGCCGACCACCGCGGCCGGCCACACCGACTGGAAGTACGCGACCGTGAAGTGCCAGGCTCCGGACAGTGAGGGGGCGGAGCCGGGCGCACCGGCCTTCGCGAAGATCGCGCCACCGGACCAGGTGTGGGTGGTCGCCATGGTGCTCGTCTTGGCCGCGTAGGGCAGCCATTTCGCCCACAGCAGGCCCACGACGAACAACACCGCGAGCAGTCCGACGCCGACGAGTCCCACGCGCATGCCTTGCCGCGCTTCCGAGCGGACGGTCGTCGTCATGCGGGTTCACGTCCCGCGAGGTAGCGCACGGCATCGAATGCGGACTGGCAGCCCGTACCGGCGGCCCTGATCGCCTGGCGGCAGGTGTGGTCGACCAGGTCGCCTGCCGCGACCTCGCCGTCGAGGTCGGTCCGGGTTCCGGTCATGGTGAGGAGGTACCCGTCGGCGTCCGGGTCAACCTGTCCCTTCCCCAGATCTGGCCCCGCTCCCCGCGACCTCCGGCCGCCTGACGTCCCGGATGACGCTCAGCCGCCGCGCTGGACGACGGCTGTGGTGAGCGTCGCCGCGATCAGTTCGAGCTCGTCGTCGGTGGGGTCCTCCCCGTCCACCCTCGCCCGCAGGCCGGTGCGGGTGATGACGTCGCTCGCACCGGCGGTTCCCGTCGTCGGAGAGAATCTTCGCGACGTGAAGGGTCTCCCAGCCGCATTGAACACGCCCGTAACACCCGGATGGCGTAGTACGTGTCTCATACGAACGCGCCCATGCCGGTCACCGCGCGGCCGACGATCAGCTGATTGATTTCGCGGGTGCCTTCGTAGCTGTAGAGGGCTTCGGCGTCGGCGAAGTAGCGGGCGACGTCGTTCTCGAGCAGGATGCCGTTGCCGCCGAACACTTCCCGCGCCAGCGCGACCGTCTCGCGCATGCGGGTGGTGACCACCGACTTCGCCATGGCCGAGTGTTCGTCCTTGTTGACGCCGCGGTCCTGCAGTTGCGCGAGGCTGACCACCATCGCCAGCGACGAGGTGATGTTGCCCAGCATGGTCGCGAGGTGGTCCTGGATGAGCTGGAACTTCGCGATCGGGCGGCCGAACTGCTCGCGCTCCTTGGCGTAGGCCAGGGCCAGCTCGTAAGCCGCCATCATGCAGCCGACCGACCCCCAGGCGACGCCGCCGCGGGTCAGGCGGAGCACGTCGCTGGTGTCGCGGAAGGTGTTCGCCCGGTGCAGGCGGTTGTCCTCGGCCACCCGGCAGTCGGCGAACGTGATGTTCGCGTTCTGCACGGCTCGCAGGGCGACCTTGCCCTCGATCTTGGTGGGGTGGAAGCCCGGGGTGTCCTTCTCGACGACGAAACCCTTGACGTGTCCGTCTTCGACGTCGCGGGCCCAGACGATGACCAGGTCGGCGAAGGTGGCGTTGCCGATCCACTTCTTCTCGCCGTTGAGGACCCACCCGGTGCCGTCGCGCCGGGCTGTGGTTTCCAGTCCGCCCGCGACGTCGGAGCCGCCGTGGGGCTCGGTGAGTGCGAACGCGCCGATCTGGTCCATGCGGGCCATGGGCGGGAGCCAGCGTTGCCGCTGTTCGTCCGAGCCGCACCGGTTGATGCTGCCCATCGCGAGTCCGGTGTGGACGCCGTAGAACGTGTTGACCGACGGGTCGCTACGGCAGATCTCCATGGCGAGGAACCCGGTGAGCAACCGGGTTCCGCGGTGGGCGGAGAGCCCGTCGTACATCAGGCCGGCGATGTCGAGCTCGCGGAAGCCGTCGATGATCTGGAAGGGGAACTCCGCACGGGCCCAGTAGTCGTTGATGATCGGATCGACCTGCGTCCGCAGAAAGTCGCGCACCCGCGTCACGATGCCGCGCTCGGTGTCGGACAGCAGGTTTTCGAGGTCGAAGAAGTCGCCGGTGTGCGTGGCGAACACGGGCTGGGTGGTGGTCATGCCGGATCCTCTCGGTCTGGGTTCCCGTCGATCCGGACCACTCCCTTGTTCGCGAGCGCGGCGATCGTTTCGGGGTCGTAGCCGAGCTCGGTGAGCAGTTCGGCGGTGTGCTGCCCGAGCGACGGGGTGTGGCTGCGGATGGTGGGCGGCGTCGCGGAGAACCGCAGCGGGTTCGCGATGACGCGATAGGGCCCTTCCGTCGGGTGTTCACCGACGCTGAGCAGGCCACCTTCGGTTACGTAGGTGTCCTCGGTGGCGTGGTCGAGATCGAGCACGGGGGAGAAGGGGATGCTGTGCGCCGCGCAGAGCTCGGCCCATTCGGCTGTGGTCCGGCCCGGGGCCAGCTGCTCGATCAGCCCGTAGAGATCGGCGTGGTGCTGCGCCAGCGCGCCGGGGGAGGCGAACCGCGGGTCGTCGGCGAGGTCGGCGCGGTCGACGGCGGTGAAGAAGTCGTGGATGTTGCGCGGGGTGTAGGGGATGATGCACGCCCAGCCGTCCGCGGTCGGCATCGCCTGGTGGCCGGGGCTGAGCGAACGCGGGAACCCCACCTCGCCCGTCGGCGGTTCGAAGGTCTGCCCGGCGAGGTGCTCGACGAGGTTGAACGCCAGCATCGTGTCGGTCATCGGCACCTCGACGTGCTGCCCCTCGCCCGTCGCGCGCTGGTGGACCACGGCGGCGAGCACCGAGTACACGATGGTGAGCGCGCAGACCTTGTCGGCCAGGATGGTCGGCACGTAAGTAGGACGTCCGGTGGCCCGGCGCATCAGGTCGGTCAGACCGGACGCGGACTGGACGATTTCGTCGTACGCGGCGTGGTCCGCGCGCGCCGAATCACCGCGGAATCCCTGAGCGGTGCAGTAGACCAGCCGGGGATTCACGCGGGCGAGTACCTCGTAGTCCAGGCCCAGCCGGCGCAGCCCGCCCACCCGGGTGTTGGTGATCAGCACGTCGGCGGTGCGCGCCAAGGCGAAGAAGGCCTCCTTGCCTTCGGGCGTCTTGAGGTCGATGGCCATGCTCCGCTTGTTGCGGTTGACGTTCAGCGCGAGTGCGCCCATGCCGTCGTGCCGTTGCGGCCGGCTGTGGCGGGTCATGTCGCCTGCCGGCGGCTCGACCTTCACCACGTCGGCACCGAAATCACCCAGGATCTGCGCCGCGAACGGCCCCATCACCACAGCCGCCATGTCGATCACCCGGACGCCTTCCAGGGCACCCGCCTTCCCGGACCGCGTTGTCGTCATCCGCAGTGGCTACCCCTCGTGGCGTGCCCGACACGTCTCCGTCGGGTGAGCCACGGCCGCGCTTAACACCTCGGGAGCCGGGTATGCCGGTCGCCGTAGCACCGGCCGCCAGACGATCAACCCGGGTCCGTCGGCGGCGTGTGCGGAAAGGAACGCCATGTCAGCAACCACCTCCACCGGGGCACGGACACCGGTGCAGGTCGCCGCCGGTGTCGTCTCGGTCGTCTTCCTGCTGGTCGGCGTACTCGGGTTCGTCCCGGGTGTCACGACCGACTACGACCAGCTGAGCTTCGCCGGGCACGACTCGATGGCGATGCTGCTGGGCGTGTTCATGGTGTCGGTCCTGCACAACATCGTGCACCTGTTGTTCGGGGTCGTGGGCTTGGCAGCGGCGCGCACCGCGCGCGGCGCGAAGTTGTTCCTGGTAGTCGGCGGCGTCGTGTACCTGGTCCTCTGGTTGTACGGCCTGCTCATCGACCACGGCAGCGACGCCAACTTCGTGCCGGTCAACACGGCGGACAACTGGCTGCACCTCGGCCTGGGCGTCGGCATGATCGCGCTCGGCTTGCTCACCGCTCGCGCGGCGGGCGCCGGGTCGGGGCCGCGGGCCGCCCGTGATCCGGGCCTCGGCTAGCCCCCGCGCACTGCATGGGCCCGGGATGTCGGCGGTCGCTCTCCACAGGCCCGCCGGCGTCCCGGGCATGAGCTGGATCGTGCGCCCGACGTGACGGTCACGGCGCCGCGCGGGAAGGGTGCCAGCCGCGTCGTCCAGCAGACACGCCCAGTCTGGGCGGGGCCCATCGACTCCGGATTCGGTGATCCGTCGGCTTCCGCTTCCAGGTTCGACGTCGTTCTCGACAGCGAGGGCGCGTGCATGGGCCACTGCGCTGGCCTCGCCCGGGAACACCGGGAGCCACCCGGCCCCACGGTCAAAACTGCCCAGACGACTTTGCCATTGCGCAGGCATGCCGCGGCGGTATTCCAGCCGGAGGTGCACGGGGCCGGCACCGTCGGTGTGGAGGATCGCGTTGTCGACGAGTTCGGTCGCGACCTGGGCGGCGTCGAGCTCGGCATCCGTGAGGCTCCATTCCTGACAGGTTCGCTGGACGAACCTCCGGGCGTGCGCGGAGCTGGCGACGACGGCGGGAAACAGGGCGCACTGCACCTCGAGGACCAGAGCGCCTGAGTCAGCGGTTTAGGCGCTCGCGCTGAGGAACCACCACGTACTTCGGGTCCTTCGTCGACTCGACACCCGCCTCGAAGACCCCGAACCGCTGCAGCGCACTGCCTGCGAACAGCGCCGCGCCGGAGGCCGCAGCCACCGCCCGGCTGCGGTGCGCCGCGGCCAGCGTGCCCAGCAGGCCGGCCGCGGTCAGCCACTCCGACCACTTTCGCAGCCGGTGGGCTTTGCCCGTCGTGTAGGCCTCGGCGCTCAACCCGAGCCGACGCTCCAGCACCTTCGACGCTGCGAGCTCCGTGACCGCTCCGAAGACAGCCAGCGCACGAGCCGGCTGCGCTTCCCTGACCGGAACCAGCGCCATCGCGAAACCACCCGAGCTCGCGGCCGCCGAGCCGGTGAAGACGAACGGCAGCTGCGGGTGCGCCTCGTGCCACGCCGGCACCGCCGTCTGGGACAGCAGCACCGCGGTGTACGACGCGACGGCAGGAGCGATCACCGCCGACACGAGTCCGGCGGGCCGTGCCGTAGCGCGCAGCAGTCTGCCGGGCAGCGTGCGGCGGAACCGGCCCGGGAGCACCTCGGCGAGCGCCGCGACGCCCACGCCGGGCGCGAAGGCGGTGAGGATCCAGGTTCCCACGCTCATCGGGGACGTCGGCTTCGCCACCCGCAGCATGTGGTGGAACCGCGCCGGCCTGCCGAGGTCGGCGACGAGCAGGTAGCCGCTCGCGAGCAGCGCAGCGAGGGATCCGGTGCGGCCCACGCGGCGCAACCGCGGCCGTCCGGTCAGGTCGGCGCCGGCGGCCAGCAGCGAGGTGCCGGCCGCGAGTCCGCCGGTGAACAGGTAGGCGGGCACCTTCCACTCCCACACCGGCGGCTTGAGCACCGGCCGGCCGTAGTACGACCGGAACTCGGCGCGCGGCACCATCAGCTCTTCGCGGGAGCCGCCGCCCCGTTTGCGGCGGCCGAACACCCCGGCTCGGGCGTCGGACGCCTGAGCGTCGCTGCGCGGTTCGCGGAGCAGGGGGTCTTCGCTCATCGACGGCGTCCTCCGAACGCGGCGACCGCGGCGGCGAGCAGTGCCGACGCGGCCATCCCGGCGTACTTCCACATGGCGGGCAGTTCCCGGGTCGGCACGACCGGGTCCGGCGGCAGCCCGTACACCTCGGGTTCGTCCAGCAGCAGGAAGAACGCGCCGTTGCCGCCGACGCCGTCGTCGGGGTCGTGGCCGTAGAGCCGCGCCTCGGCGACGCCGCGCTCGTGCAGCTGTTCGACGCGGCGGGCGGCCCGCTCGCGCAGCTCGTCCAGCTCGCCGAACTGGATCGAGTCGGTCGGGCACGCCTTGGCGCACGCCGGCTCGAGGCCGTCGTGGAGCCGGTCGTAGCAGAGCGTGCACTTCTGGGCGCGGCCGTCGCCCGGGCGGCGGTCGATGACGCCGTAGGGACAGCCGGAAACGCAGTAGCCGCAGCCGTTGCAGATGTCCTGCTGCACGACGACGGTGCCGAATTCGGTGCGGAACAGCGCCCCGGTGGGGCAGACGTCGAGGCAGCCGGCGTGGGTGCAGTGCTTGCACACGTCCGAGGCCATCAGCCAGCGGAAGTCGGTCCGGCCGTCGGTGCCGGTCTTCGCGCCCGGCAGATCGAACGAGGGCATGCCGAGGTCGTCAGGTGCCCGGGGCAGGGGTGAGGTGCCCAGTTCGCCGCCGCCGCGCGGTGCTTCTCGCAGCTCATCGGCGACGAACGCAGTGGTCACGTCGATCGCCGATGGCCCGGTCGGCAGCCCGTCGAGCCCCGCCGACTGGTCACCGAGCGGACGCTGCTGCTCGATGAAGGCGACGTGCCGCCACGAGTTCGCGCCGAGCGCGCCGGTGTTGTCGAACGACATCCCGAGCAGGTCGAGCCCGTCTTCGGGGACGTCGTTCCACTCCTTGCAGGCGACTTCGCAGGCCTTGCAGCCGATGCACACCGACGTGTCGGTGAAGAACCCGACGCGCGGCGGGTGCCCGGTGTGCCCGGCTTCCCCGGCGACGTCGGCCAGCGGGCCGGAAAGCCGGTTCTCGATGCTCATGCGGGGTCCTCCTCGGTCCGGTGACCGGGCTCGACGTGCTGGACGTCGTGGGCGGTCGCGACCCGGGTACCCGTTTCCGGCGTGATGCCCGCCCGGGAACGGTACCCGGCGAGCAGCGCGGTCAGGGCGACGCCGCGGGGCCGCCGGCCAGGCCGGACGTCACAGGTGGCGACCTTGCTTTCCTGGATGAACACGTTCGGATCCACGACGACGCCGAACAGGTCGTTGACGACGTCACGGGAGACGAGCCCGGCGTTGCCCCAGTGGTAGGGCATCCAGACCTGGTGCACGACCCGGTCCTGCACACGCAGCGGCGCCATCCGGTCGGTCACGAACACCCGCGCCTCCACCGCGGCCCGCGCGGTGATCACGTGGGCCCAGCCGAGGTGGGCGAGCCCACGGTGCTTCGCCAGCTCGGGGGAGACCTCGACGAACAGGTCCGGCTGCAGCTCCGACAGGTACGGCAGCGTCCGGCTCATCCCGCCCGCCGTGTGGTGCTCGGTCAGCCGAGCGGCGGTGAACACGAACGGGAACACCTCGCTGTGCGCCTCGGGCGGCGACGGGTGCGAGGGGTTGTCCCTGCGGCCGTAGACCTTCCGCGTCGGGTTGCCCTGCTGGGTGTAGAGCTGGTTGCGGAAGGGCGACTCGTGCGGTTCGTAGTGCGTCGGCAGCGGCCCGTCGGCCAGCCCGGACGGCGCGAACAGCCACGCCTTGCCGTCGGCCTGCATGATGAACGGGTCGTCGCCACGCAGTGCGGCCGGGCCGACCGCGCCATCGGGCGGCACGTGGTCCGGCGGCTTGGTCTTCTCGAAGTCGGGGATGTCGTGGCCGGTCCACTCGCGGCGGTCGGCGTCCCACCACACCAGGGCCTTGCGTTCGCTCCACGGCTTCCCGTCCGGATCGGCGGACGCGCGGTTGTAGAGGACGCGGCGGTCGAGCGGCCAGACCCAGCCCCATTCGTGCGCGTAGAAGTCCTGTTCGAACCGGGACTTGCGGCGCGCGGCCTGGTTGACACCGTCGGCGTAGACGCCGCTGTAGATCCAGCAGCCGCACGAGGTGCTGCCGTCGGCCTTGAGGTCGAGGTAGCCGCCGACCTCCTTGCCGGTGGTGAGGTCCTGGCCGTTGATGCGGCGCAGTACGTCCTCGGCCGACGGCTCGTCGCCGTGCACCTCGTAGTCCCAGGCCAGGTCGAGCAGCGGCCGGTCGCGCTCGTCGGTGGACCCGGCCAGCCGTTCCCGCAACTTCCGGCCGAGGTGGTGGAAGAACCACAGGTCCGAGCGCTGGTCCTCGGCCGGTTCGACGGCTTTCTCGCGCCACTGCAGCATCCGCTGGGTCTGGGTGAACGTCCCTTCCTTCTCGGCGTGCGAGGCGGCGGGGAAGAAGAACACCTCGGTGCGGCACTCCTCCGGGGCGATCTCACCGGTCTCGACCTCGGGCGCGTCCTTCCAGAAGGTAGCGCTTTCGATCATCACCAGGTCGCGCACGACGAGCCAGTCGAGGTTGGCCATGCCGAGTCGTTGCAGCTTCCCGTGCGCCGAGCCGACGGCAGGGTTCTGGCCGAGCAGGAAGTAGCCGGACACCTTGCCGTCGACCATGTCCATGACGGTCCGGTAGGTGCCGTGGTCGCCGTTGATCCGGGGCAGGTAGTCGAAGCAGAAGTCGTTGTCCGGCGTGGCTTTCTCGCCCCAGTACTCCTTCAGCAGCGACACGGTGTAGGCGTCGGCGTTGCGCCAGAAGCCCTTCTGCTTATCGCCGCGGATACTGTCGACGTAGTCGGACAGGGTGGCGTGCTCGGGCGTGGGCATCGGCAGGTAGCCCGGCAGCAGGTTGAACAGCGTCGGGATGTCGGTCGAGCCCTGGATGCTGGCGTGCCCGCGCAGCGCGAAGACCCCGCCGCCGGGCCGGCCGATGTTGCCCAGCAGCAGCTGGATGATCGAGCCCGCCCGGATGTACTGGGCGCCGACGCTGTGCTGAGTCCAGCCCACGCTGTACACCAGCGCAGCCGTGCGCTCCCGGCCCGAGTTCGACGTCCACGCGTCGCACACGCGCTGGAACAGCGCCTTCGGCGTCCCGCAAGTCGCCTCCACCATCTCCGGCGTGTAGCGGGCGAAGTGGCGCTTGAGGATCTGGAACACGCACCGCGGGTGCTGCAGCGTCGGGTCGGCGGTGATCTCCTCGCTGCCGCCCTCGATGACCGGGCCGCCCGAGCCGTGCTGGTAGGACGACGACAGCTCCTTGCCGTGCCCGGTCTCCTTCGGCTCGACGCTCTCGTAGTGCCAGGTCGTCGGATCGTAAGCGGCCTTGGCCTCGTCGTAGCCGCTGAACAGGCCGTCGAGATCTTCGGTGTCCTGGTAGTCCTCGGCGACCAGGAAGGACGCGTTCGTGTAGGCGACCACGTACTCCCGGAAGTCCAGGTCGTTGCTCAGGATGTGGTTGATGACGCCGCCGAGGAACGCGATGTCGGTGCCGGCCCGCAATGGGACGTGGGCGTCGGCCAGCGCGCTCGTGCGCGTGAAGCGCGGGTCGATGTGGAGCACCTCGGCCCCGCGGGCCTTCGCCTCCATCACCCACTGGAACCCGACCGGGTGCGCCTCGGCCATGTTCGAGCCCATGATGATGACGCAGTCGGAGTTCTGCAAGTCTTGCTGGTAGTCCGTCGCGCCGCCGCGACCGAAGGAGGCCCCCAGACCGGGAACCGTGGCCGAGTGTCAAATACGAGCTTGGTTCTCGATCTGGATCGCGCCCAGGGCCGTGAAGAGCTTCTTGATCAAGTAGTTCTCTTCGTTGTCCAGCGTGGCGCCGCCGAGGCTGGCGATCCCCGTCGTGCGCCGCAGCGGCTTCCCGTGTTCGTCGGCGTCCTGCCACCCCTTGCGGCGGGCGTCGAGCACGCGGTCGGCGACCATGTCCATCGCCGTGTCGAGGTCGAGGTCGGTCCACTCGGTCGAGTACGGTGCGCGGTAGCGGACCTTCTGCTCCCGCTGTGGCCCGGTGACCAGTTGCTTGCTCGCCGAGCCCTTCGGGCAGAGCCGGCCGCGGGAGATGGGGCTGTGCGGGTCGCCCTCGATCTGGACGACCTTCTCGTCCTTGACGAAGATCTGCTGGCCGCAGCCGACGGCGCAGAACGGGCAAACCGACCTCGCGACCCGGTCGGCGCTCGCAGTGCGCGGCTTCCGGGCGGCCGATTGGGGCGATTCGGCCGCCTTGCCGCGGCCGAGCGGGTCGGTCCCGGTCAGCTGGCGGTAGACGGGCCACGACTCGAGCCACTTCCGTGGTCCCATGCCGCCTCCGTTCGCTTGCTTGCTTGCAGCGTCTACCCGGGCCGGTCGAGCCTAAACCGGCGCCGGGACGTCGTCGACCGACGGCGTCAGACCGGGCGGAGCTCGGCCGGCGAGTATCCCGGACGGGAAGAGCGCCCTCGGGGTTCACTCGGGCGGCGAGGGCTCACGGATCTCCTCCGCCGTCGAACCGCCGGAAATGTCCGCGGCGATGCCGAGCTCTTCTTCGTAACCCCTCGCCCCGCGGTCGTCGCCCACCGCGGGGGCCGCGGCATCGACGTCGGGCTGTTCCTCGGCAAGTCGCTCGCCGAGCGGGCGGTCGTGAGCCTGCTCCCACGGCGTCATGCCGTACTTGGTGACGCCGGTCCAGTGCTCCGGTGGGTCCATGGCCTCTTCGAGGGGATCCTGGCGAAGCCGGTCTTCGTCGAGGTCTTCGGCGCTGTTCAGCGCAGCCGGATCGGTCTCCACCGAGTCCGGGGCGCCGGTGTCCTGGGGCGGGTCGTAGGCCTGGTGCGGTTCGGTCACCGCGGCACCTCCTTCGCTGGGTTCGGGAGGTTGCCCCGGCGACGCCCGGCGAAACGTCCGGAAGCGAGCGCGCGTGTCTCACAGTTCCGGGCGGCCGGCGTTGCGCGGTGTTGGTCGCGCGGGCGATGTAGAGCGTCGCGAGGGACAGGTAGCTGACGGCGCCGTCGAGGTTGAAGTTGCAGCCCGGGGGTAGTCACGGTGCCCGGTGCGCACACGTTCCCCGCGATCGCCGGCGGCTTGACGTCCCGGTTGATCACGGAGTTCGGCGACTCCGGGTGACGCTCAGCCGCCACGCAGGCACCCGTTGTGCTTCGGGTCGGTACGGCGGACGATTGACTGCCCGCTCGCCGGCCGCGGCCGGCGCCGCGTCCGCTCTGTGCGGACTCCGCAGTGGACATCGTGCGGATCCGCTTTCCACCAACGGGTAACCGGGGTTCACCGGGGTATCCCGAACCATGAAAAGGGCAACCGAGCGGCCGGCCTACGTCTTGCCGCTGCGCTGTGAGGACGACACCGACCTCATCGGGTACCTGCGGTGGTTGAGTGCCCGGGCGGAGGTCGTGGTCGTCGACGGCTCGTCGCCGCCGTGGTTCGAACGGCATCGGTCTGCCTGGGGACACTTGGTGGCGCACGTCCGGCCGGACCAGGATCTGCGGTGCGCCAACGGAAAGGTCGCCGGAGTGATCACCGGCCTGCGCCGGGTGCGGGCCGGGCGAGTGGTCATCGCCGACGACGACGTCCGCTACGACGACGACTCCCTCGCCGCGGTGACCGCGGCCCTGGACGGCGCGGACCTTGTCGTGCCGCAGAACCACTTCCGGCCCACGCCGTGGCACTGCCGGTGGGACACCTCCCGCAGCCTGCTGAACCGGGCCCTCGGCCACGACTACCCCGGGACGCTGGCCGTGCGTCGTGAAGCGTTCCACCGGCTCGGTTGCTATGACGGCGACGTGCTGTTCGAGAACCTGGAGCTGATCCGCACGGTACGGGCGCGCGGCGGCCGTGTCCGGTATCTGCGGTTTCCGCTCGTGCGCCGCCTTCCGCCGGATGTCGGCACGTTCCTGTCCCAGCGGGTGCGGCAGGCCTACGACAGCCTCGCGCAGCCGGGGCGGCTCACCGCCGAGCTGGCGATCCTCCCGGCGGTGGCGCTGGCGGTGCGCCGCGGCCGACGGACAGTCGCCGGCGGCGTGGCCGTGGCGGTGCTGCTGGCCGAAGCCGGGCGGCGCCGGGCCGGCGGCGCGGCGGTGTTCCCGGCCGACAGCGCCTTGTGGGTGCCGCTGTGGCTGGCCGAGCGCGGAGTGTGCAGCTGGCTCGCGGTCGGGATCCGGGTTGTGCGCGGCGGCGTGGCTTACCGCGGCGGACGGCTGCGGCTGGCCGCCCATTCGGTCGCCCGGCTGCGCACGGCCTGACGGTCAGGGCGCCGCGAGTGGAATGGTGCCGGCCAGGCAGCCGCGTCGCTGCGCGGACATGCCCAGCAGACCGACGTCCTCGATGATCAGGGCATCGGCATCGGCGTCGGCGTGCGGTCGGGGTGGCAGCAGCACGAACAGCACCTGCTGCTGGCGGCAGGCGGCGCACAGCCAGGGCAGCGGTGGTTCGGCGAACTCGAAGCCGACGGTGAGGCTGTGCCCGCCGACGTGCACGGTGACCGTGGACGGGGCTTCGGACAGCTCCACGTGACAGCCCGCGGCCAGCGGCCAGAGACCGCGCTCCCACTCCCAGACGGTGGGAACCGCCAGCCCTGCGCGCAGCAGCATCCGGAAGAGCCAGTGGTGGTCGTCGTGGTGGCCGGGCTGCAGGAGCAGCACCGGGTAGGTGCTGGTCTCCTCGTAAACGAGGACGTCGATCTGCCAGCGGGAGGGTATCGCCGTGCCGCCGGGGTCCGGCGGGGTCATGGCCGGCTCTCCCCGTCTTCCGTGGTGGGCTCGCCGCCGAGGCCTTGGCGCAGCTCTCCCCGGCGGGCGGCCGCCTCCAGGGCCGCGGTCTCTTCGGGTGGGTCGGGGCGCAGCAGGCTGCCGGGCACCGCGTGCCCGGCGGCCCCGAGTTTGTTCGGCTTCTTCGGGACGGACGCTCCCTGGTAGGCCAGCGCCTTGCCGTCGAGGGGCTGGTGGATCTCGAGGTAGGTGCCGTCGGGGGCGCGGGTGATGATGCCGGTTTCGATGCCGTGCTCGAGGACTTCGCGGTCGGAGCGCTGCAGTGCGAGGCACACCCGGTAGGTGATCAAGTACGCCACGGGCGGGGCGACCAGCAACCCGATGCGCCCGGCCCACGTCGTGGCGTTGAGCGAGATGTCGAACTGCAGCGCGATGATGTCGTTGAACGACGACAGCGTCAGGACGCCGTACAGGGCGAGCGCCATCATGCCGATGCTGGTGCGGACCGGGACGTCGCGGGGCCGTTGGACCAGGTTGTGGTGGGCGATGTCGCCGGAGAGCCGCCGTTCGATCCACGGGTAGGCGATCAGGGCGCCGAAGAGCACGGTCATGCCGAGGACGCCGGCGAAGAACGGCTGCGGCACGGTGTGGTTGCCGAGGAAAAGCTCCCACGGCGGGTAGACGCGCAGGAGACCGTCGGCAAAACCCATGTACCAGTCGGGCTGGGAGCCGGCGGAGACCTTCGACGGGTCATAGGGGCCGAACATCCACACCGGGTTGATCTGGAACAGCCCGGACATCAGCGCGAGGAGGCCGGTGACCAGTGCGAAGAACGCGCCCCCCTTGAGCGCGAACACCGGCAGGATCCGGACGCCGACGACGTTGGTCTCCTTGCGGCGGACGCCGGGGAACTGGGTGTGCTTCTGGTACCAGACCAGGGCCAGGTGGGCGCCGACGAGCGCGAGCATGATGCCGGGCAGCAGCAGGATGTGGATCGTGTAGAGCCGGGGGATGATGACGTCGCCGGGGAACTCGCCGCCGAACAGCGCCCAGTGCAGCCACGTCCCGACCACGGGCAACGACAGCACGATGCCGGACAAGGTGGCGCGGATGCCGGTGCCGGAGAGCAGGTCGTCGGGCAGTGAATAGCCGAAGAACCCTTCGAACAAGCCCAGGATCAGCAGCAGCGAGCCGATCACCCAGTTGGCTTCGCGAGGGCGGCGGAACGCTCCGGTGAAGAAGATCCGGAGCATGTGCACCATCATCGCGGCGATGAAGATCAGCGCCGCCCAGTGGTGCAGCTGTCGCACGAAGAGCCCGCCCCGGACTTCGAACGACAGATCGAGGGTCGTGGCGAAAGCTCGGGACATCGGCACGCCGCGCAAATTCGAGTACACGCCCTGGTAGGTGACCTCCGGCATCGACGGGTCGAAGAACAGCGTCAGGTACACCCCGCTCAGCAGCAGGATGATGAAGCTGTAGAGCGCCACTTCGCCGAGCAGGAACGACCAATGCGTCGGGAAGACCTTGTTGAACTGCCGGCGGAGGCCGCCGGCCGCGTGCAGCCGCTGGTCGGTGGCGTCGGCGGTCGAGGCCGCCGCGCGGGTGGCGCGGCCGGGACCCCGGGTCGGGGAAAAGTGGCTCGGGCTCATGATTCCTCCGCACGGATCGGCAACCGTCCAGCGCGCGTACCCGTGCCCACCCCCGAGAACCTCGGTTGCAAAAGGTTTTTTCGAGATCAGCCGTGCCGCACGCCGGACCGCACATCGGCGCCCGTGGCGATCCGGCCGTCGACGGCGATCCCCTGTGAGCGCCCGGTCGGCGCCGCGCCGCGCACCGGTGCGCTCGAATCGAGCGACGGCGAGAACGAAGCGCTGGTGAGGGCGACGCAGGCAGCGACCACCACCACCGGCCGGCGCCACCACGGCCGAAGAGCGGGGCCGGCCTCGGCGGGAAACTCGGGCTCCGGTGTCATCGCGCTCTCCCTCTTCGACAGGACCGACAGGTACCCGCCGCCGCTCGGATCAACCCGGCCCGGAATCGTCGCGCGGCCATCGGGTTCGCCGGCTCCGGTTCGCCGAGCGCTGCCGTGCTCGCTCGGCAGGCGCCGAGTCAGCGCGTCGCGTGGAGCGGCCGTGGACGTTGCCGACGGTCGCGGATGGCGACCGCGACCACATGGTGGTGGACACCGTCGAACGGACTCGAGTCAGCGCACCGGCCGGTCAGGTGGCCTGACCACCGGCTTCTTCGCGGGCCTCCTGGTGCGCCTCTTCGACTCGGTGTGACACGCGGAGCAGCCGGATCGAGGTGACCAGGCCGATGCCGCCGAGGAGGTTGCCCAGCGACGACCAGGCCAGGGCGAGGGCCCAGTCGCCCCACGAATAGTGCGCCTCGCCACCCAGCAGGCCGGCGAACATGACGATCGAGTCGAGTATCGAGTGGAACAGTTGTGCTCCGACGAGGAGGAAGGACATGGCGACCGCGGCCACGATCTGGACTCCCATGTTGTCGCTCGCGTGCTGCATGCGGGTCATGAGCGTGATCACCGCGCCGGCCAGCACGGCCAGCAGCAACGAGCGCCAGGAGATGCCCAGCGTGGCGTAGTGAAGGCCATTCGCGGCCGCGGTGCCACGAAGGTCGGGCAGCGCGACGACGATCATGCCGGCCATGACAAAACCCCCGGCCAGGTTCGCGGCCAGCGTCACCAGCCACAGCCGGAGCAACCGTGGCCAGGTACCCATCCCGGACGCCAGCGCGGTGACCGGAACGAGGAAGTTCTCGGTGAACAACTCGCTGCGCGCGAGCAGCAGCGCGATGAACCCGATCGTGAACGCGGCCGAAGCCAGCAGCGGCTGTCCGGTCTGGTGCTCGACGACCAGGTACGCCAGCACTCCCACGGCAACGTCGACGCCGCCGAGCAGGCCGGTGGCCACCAGCGGCAGCAACGGACGTCCGAGCCGGTCGCGACCTTCGTCGACGATCCGGTCGAACGCTTCCTCGAGCTCTGACTCGTCCCGGCTCCCGGCCGAAGACCGCAGAGGCAAGCCTCGGTGCTCGTCGCTCGAGTCGCTTTGCATCACATCTCCGATCCGCTGCGGATTCCCCTTGTGCACACGACAGCCTGCACGCCGGATGAGCGCTTACCCGGATAGGTGAGGACTACTCGCGTTCCGGTGCCCCGGACTCGTCAGCGGCCCGTGACGCGCTCGACGTGGTGATCGAGGTCAACCGCCGGCACCGGGCGGAGCCGGCTGGGGAGCCGGTGGCCTTGGTCGGCCTGATGCTGTGACCCGCGCCTCAGCCGGTTGCCCCTGACACCGGTGTGAGCGGTGAGGATGGCCGTAGCGCCCGGAAGCACCGGGCCGGTCATCCGGAAGGCGGCGGAAAATGGGGCAGGCGTGGGGTTTCAGCAGGTTCGGCGGGCCCGAGGTGCAGGAGTTCTTCGAGCGTCCCGATCCGGTCCCCGGTCGCGGTGAGGTGCTGATCCGGGTTCACGTCGCCGGCGTGAACCCCCTTGATCACCTCTTGCGCGCGGGACTGGTCCCCGGGCTCGACGGCGGGCGCCCGTTCCCCCGCGTGCTGGGCATGGAAGCAGCGGGGACTGTGCTCGCCCTCGGCGAAGACGTCGACGGGCTCGAGGTGGGGGACGCGGTCTTCGGCTTCGCGCTCACCGGTGGCGGCACTTACGCCGAGACGACGGTGTTGTCCGCGGCGAACACCGCGCGCATCCCGGCGGGGCTGTCCGCGACCGTGGCGTCGACGCTGCCGGTGGCCGGGACGACCGCGGTGGACGCGCTGGACCAGCTCGGCCTTCCGGCCGGTGCCACGATCCTGGTCAACGGGGTGGGCGGCGGGGTCGGCCTCGCGGTCGCCCGGCTGGCCGCGGCGCGCGAGCTGCGGGTGATCGGTACCGGCAGCGCCGCCAAGCGCGAGCAGGCCGAAGCGATCGGGGTGCGGTTCGTCGACTACACCGCCGAGGACGTCGTCGCCGCGGCCCGCGAACTGGTTCCGGCGGGCTTCGACGGGATCGTCGACTTGGTCGGTGGCGCCTCGCTGCGGACGGTCGTCCCGCTGGCCCGCGATCCCCGCACCGTCATCGCGGTGGGCGATCAGTCCGTGTCCGAGCTGGGCGGCCGTTTTGTCGAGCGCCGCCTCGACCGCGAGAACCTGGCGCGCTCCGCCCGGTTGGCGCTCGACGGGATCCTCGCGCCCGTGATCACCGCGGTCCACCCGCTGTCCGACGCACCGGCCGCCTTGGCCACTGTCGAGAACGGCCACGCTTCGGGCAAGGTCATCATCAAGGTGACCTGAACAGAGTCCCTGCTCGCCGACGTACTCGCGTGCGTAGATCTGGGCCATGTAGGCGATCGCCACCGCGTCCCACGTGAGCAGGAGCCCGACCGCCCCGGTGCGGTTCTCGGGCCGAGCCCGGTCCGAACCGGCCGGGGTGCAGGTCGGGCCGGCCCGGTCTGCCGTGCGACGATCTGGAGGAAACCCGGATCGGACGAAGGAGCCTCGGACCTTGCCCTTGGTGCACGCGCTGTGGTCGCCGGGCCGGGGTCTGCTGCTCTGGGCGGAGCGCGACGGAGGTCCGGCCGGCACGTCGAGCCGTTCGGCGCGGATCGCGCTGCCGCATCCGTTCGCCGTCTCCAGCGCGCAGCTGACCGCTCTGCATCCCGGCAAGCCCACGTCGGCGACGGTGCTGCTGCCGTCGCGGGCGAACCGGCCGCTCGCCTCCTCCGAGCCGGCGGCAGGAGGTAAGCGGAGTGTGCCGTCGTTGCGGCCGTGGTCGGTGCCGGCGTTGATCGTGGACGCGACCGAGCTGGACGACCTCGACGACTCGGCCTCGTACGGCGCTTCGGTCACCTACCTGCGGGCGGTGGCCCGCCTGGCCGCGGATCTGGTGCGGCGCGGGCGGGTACTGCCGACCCTGGTCCGCCAGGGCGACGCGGCGGAAGCCCGGTGGCGCCCGGTGCTCCAGGGCGTGGATTTCGTCGCGTTCGACGCGCTGGTCGCGGCCATGCCGCCGGTCGGGCGGGCCGAGCAGATCGCGCCGCTCACCGGGGCCTCGCCGCGCGCGCTCGGCACCGATGCCCTCCACACCCTGGTCGACACGGCGGTCCGGGACCGGCTGGCGCGGGCGGATCCGCACGTCGACCTGCGCGGGGGCCCGGGCGCGGCCGGGGTGTGGCTGTCCGCTTTGCAGGGCGGCGGTGCCCGCGTCGAGCTGCCGCTGGACGAGCTGGGTGTCCTGGCCGACGCCGTCGCCAAGTGGGACGGGGTCGCCGATACCGACGTCGTCGACGGCCGGGCGTGTTTCCGGCTGGCCGAAGTCGGGACTCTACGTCCGCCGGACGCGGACGATCCCGACGACCAGACCGGTGACGGCACCAAGTGGCAGCTGCAGTTCCTCCTGCGCGCGACGGCCGATCCGAGCCTGCTGCTGTCGGCGGGGCAGATCTGGTCGGGCGAGGCGAACGGGCTGGTCCGGGATCCGAAGGGGCTGTTCGTCGCCGAACTGGGCCGGGCCGCGCTGGTGGAACCGATGCTGGCGCCGGCCTTGCGCCGGACTCAGCCGGCCGAGTACGACCTGACCGTCGAGGAAGCCGAACAGTTCCTCACCTCGGGCGCGAATCGGCTGATCGAGGCCGGGTTCGAAGTGCAGCTCCCGGCCACCTGGGACGGCCGGCGCCGGCTCGGGCTGCGGCTCTCCGTCCGCAGCACGCCGTCGGAGCAGGTCGTCGCCCGCAGCCGGGTGGGCCGCGACGAGCTGGCCGCGTTCCGCTGGTCGATCGCGGTGGGCGACGACGAAATCGGCCAAGAAACACTGGCGAAGCTCGTCGCGGCGAAGACGTCGCTGGTGCGGCTGCGGGGCAGGTGGATCAGCGTCGACGCCGACCGGCTCCGCGCCGGTCTCGAGTTCCTGCGCCGCGACCCGCACCGGCAAAGCCACCGCCCCACCGCGGCCGAGCTGCTGGAGCTCGTCCACCGCACGCGGGAGGCGCCGCTCCCGGTCACCGACGTCAGCGCCGACGGCTGGGTCGGGGACGTCCTGGCCGGGCGGGTCCACCGGACCCTGCGGCCGGTCGAGCTGCCGTCGTCGTTCCGCGCCACCTTGCGCCCCTACCAGCAGCGGGGTGTCGCCTGGCTGGCGTTCATGTCGGCGCTGGGGCTCGGTGCGTGCCTGGCCGATGACATGGGCCTCGGCAAAACCGTCCAGACGCTGGCGCTCGAGGCCATCGAGCGGGCAGCGGGCGATCGCCGGCCGACGTTGGTGCTGTGCCCGATGTCGCTGGTCGGCATGTGGCAGCGGGAGGCGGCGAACTTCGCCCCCGGCCTGCGTGTCCACGCCCACCACGGCAGTGCCCGCGCGCACGGGGACGAGCTCGCCGAGCAGGTCACCGCGGCCGATCTCGTCGTGACGACCTACGCCACCGCCGCCCGTGACGCCGGCGAACTCGAGACGTTCACCTGGCGGCGCCTGGTGCTCGACGAAGCGCACGCCATCAAGAACGCCGACACAGCGACGGCCAAGGCGGTGCGCCGGTTCCCGGCCGGGCACCGGCTCGCCTTGACCGGCACCCCGGTGGAAAACCGGCTGGCGGACCTGTGGTCGGTGCTGGACCTGCTCAACCCCGGGTTGCTCGGCAGCCGGTTCGAGTTCCGGCAACGGTTCGCGGCCCCGATCGAGCGCAGCGGCGACACCGCCACGGCCGCCGCGTTGCGCCGGCTCACGCAGCCGTACCTGCTGCGCCGGGTGAAGACGGACCCCGCGATCGTCCCCGAGCTCCCGGAAAAGATCGAAATCAGGCAGGAGTACCGGCTCACCCGCGAACAGGGCACGCTGTACCGCGCGATCGTCGACGAGATGATGAAGAAGATCGAGAACAGCCAGGGCATCAAGCGCCGTGGCAACATCCTCGCCGCGATCACCAAACTCAAGCAGGTCTGCAACCACCCCGCGCACCTGCTGCACGACGGTTCCCCGATCGGGCACCGCTCCGGCAAGGTCAGCCGCCTCGAAGAAATCCTGGCGGAAATCCTGGCGTCGGGCGATCGGGTGCTGTGCTTCACCCAGTACACCGAATTCGGCCACCTGCTCGTGCCCCACCTGTCGGACCGGCTCGGCGTCGAAGTCGCGTTTCTGCACGGCGGCCTGGCAGCCGGGGCGCGAGACGCGATCGTGGAACGCTTCCAGGCCGGCGACGGGCCGCGGATCCTGTTGCTCTCGCTCAAGGCCGGCGGATCCGGGCTCACGCTGACCGCCGCCAGCCAGGTCCTGCACCTGGATCGCTGGTGGAACCCGGCCGTGGAGAACCAGGCCACCGACCGCGCGTTCCGGATCGGGCAGGGCCGGAACGTCCAGGTCCGGAAGTTCGTCTGCCCGGGCACCATCGAAGACCGCATCGACACCCTGATCACCAGGAAACGCGCGCTCGCGGGAATGGTCGTCGGCGCGGGCGACAGCTGGCTCACCGAGCTGTCCACGGACGCGCTGCGCGGGGTGCTCACGCTGGGGGAGGACGCGATCGATGACTGAGCCACTTTCGTGGTGGGAGATGCGGTTCATCCGGGCGTTGACGGCGATCGGCGTCCTCCTGCCCGCGCCCGGCCGGGGACGCGTCACCTCCTTGGCGGTCGGCGCCGGGCGCGTCGACGCCGAGGTGCGGGACGGCCGGCCGCACCAGGTGCGAATCGGCCTGACGGCGTTCGGGAAAGCGGACTGGGCGACGATCACCCACGCCCTCGCCGCGAAAGCGTCGACCACGGTCCTGCTGCTCGCCGGCGAGCTGCCCCGGGACGTCGAACAGATCTTCAAAGCGGTCCGGCTGCCCCTGTTCCCGACGTCGGCGCGGGAGGTGTCGCTGGACTGCACGTGCCCCGACGTCGAGGTGCCGTGCGGCCACCTGAACGCCGTCTTCTCGGCGCTCGTGGCGCGGGTCGGCGATGATCCGTTCACGATCCTCGCGCTGCGCGGCCGGAACCGCGAGACGCTGCTCGAGGAGCTGAAGAACCGGCTCATTTCCGCTGAGCCGCTCGATCCTGACGACCGGTCGCCGGCCCTGACCGAAGTCATGGACACGTTCTTCGACTGCGGTCCGGCCCCAGGCCTGGGCGGCGCGGCGCCGTTGCACGGGCCGCGGACGTCGTCCGACGCGCTACTGGACCAGGCCCCGCCGTTCGCGATCAAGGTGGGCGGCGAAGACGTCGCCGAGCTGCTCCGGCCGGCTTACCGGGCACTCGCCGGAGAGCACGGCCCTTAGCTCCCGGCGAAGGCCTTGATCAGGTTGTGGGGGGTGCCCTCGCCCAGCATCACGTAAAGATCGGGCGCCTCGGCCTCGGCTGCCGCGCTGCGGGGGAACAACGCCTGCTCGTATTCGGTGAGCGCGGCCTCGACGTCGCCGGGGTGTGCGGCGATGGCCCGGCCGAGTTCGGCGCCGTCGTACATGGCCAGGTTGGCGCCTTCGCCGTTGGGGGCGGTCAGGTGGGCGGCGTCGCCGAGCAGCGTCACCCCCGGCGTGCGGTCCCACCGGTGCCCGGGGGGCAGGGTGTGGATGGCGCGCAGGACCGGCGAGGTCTCGCCGGCGGTGACCAGCGCGGTGAGGTGCGGGGCCCAGCCGTCGAATTCCCGCACGATCCGGGCGGTGGCCCCGGCGCGATCGGTGAAGTCGATGTCGGCGAACCAGTCCTGCGGTCTGGCGAGCATCACCCAGGTGTGGAGGTTCCCGCCGCGCTCCCGGTGGGCCAGGATCCCCCGGCCCGGCTCGAGCACCATCATCGCGCCGTCGCCGACGGTTTTCGCGCTCGCCGGGTGCCGGGTGTCGCCGTCGAACAGGTGGGTCTCGACGAACGAAATGCCGGTGTACTCGGGCGTCGCGCCGGAAAGCAGACGGCGAACCCGGGACCAGGCGCCGTCCGCGCCGACAAGCAGGCTGGTGGTGGCGGTGGCGCCGTCGGCGAAGGTCACTTCGTGGCGGCCCTCGCCCAGAGCGCGCACGCCGCTGACCTTGTGTCCCCATCGGACGGTGCCGGCCGGGAGCGAGTCGAGCAGCAGCTGCCGCAGTTCGCCGCGCTGCACCTCGGGATTGCCGCCCGTGCCGTCGTCGGGCACGTCCAGCAGGAGGTTGCCGTCGAGGTCCAGGAGACGCATCGCCTGACGTCCCTCGAGGATGAGCTCGCGGAACTCTTCGGTCAGGCCCGCCGTCTCCAGCGCCGGCTGTCCGTTGTAGTCGCGGATGTCGAGCAGCCCGCCCTGGGTACGCGCCGACGAAGACGTTTCCGCCTCGTGGACCGTGGCCGGGATGCCGTGCACGTGCAGCACGCGGGCGAGGGTCAGGCCGCCCAGCCCCGCTCCGATGATCGTGACCGGTGTCGTCATGGTGTCCTCCGTTGGATCGTCGCTCCAATCAAGCTAGCACAAAATTGGATCGTAGCTCCAATCATGCGATACTGGAGCGCATGGTGAAGAGGAGCCCCCGGCGCACGGACGGCCTGTCCAGGGAAGTGATCATCCAGGCCGCGACGGAGCTGCTGGACAGCGGCGGTGAGCGCGCGTTGACCCTGCGCGCGCTCACTGTTCGGCTGAGTACCGGTTACGGAGCGATCTACCACCACGTCGCGGACAAGAACGACCTGCTCGCGACGGCCACCGACGACGTCATCACCCGCGTGCTGTCCGGCGTGGCCGCCGACGCGGATCCCCGCGAAACCCTGCGCGGCCTGGCGCTGGGCCTGTTCGACGCGATCGACGCGCACCCCTGGGTCGGGGCGGAACTCTCCCGGCAGCCGTGGCGGCCCGCGCTGCTGGACTTCTACGAAAGCATCGGCAGGCTGCTGGACGCACTCGCCGTCCCCGAGCGGGCGCGCTTCGACGCGGCCGGCACGCTCGTGAACTACGTTCTCGGCGTCGCCGTGCAGAACGCCGCGAACGCCCGGTACCTGGTCGGCGGCGACACGGACCGATCGGCCTTTTTGGACGATGTCGCCGCACGATGGGCGCACGTGGATCCCGGCCGGTACCCGTTCGTCCACGCGACGGCGACGCAGTTGCGGGAGCACGACGACCGCAAGCAATTCCTTGCCGGCGTGGACATTTTCCTGGCCGGTATCGCGGCTCTGAGCTAGCGACGCCGATCTCAGGCCCGTGGGGGAGCGGTGGTGCGCCGCGGGACCAGTTTCGGGGACAGCTTGATCTGTGCCGCCGGGCGGGTGCGGTCGGCGATGCGTGCCAGGAGGAGCCGGGCGGCGTCGGTGCCGATGTGGTGCCCCGCCTGGTCGACGCTGGTGAGCGAGATCGGCCCCAGCGCCGCGACGTTGGTGTTGTCGTAGCCGGCGAGGGAGATGTCCTCGGGAACGGACAGGCCGGCTTCGGACAACGCGGTCAGCACACCCATGGCGACGATGTCGGCGCCGGCGAAGATGGCCGTCGGCCGCTCGGGGCGGCCGAGGATCTGCTGGGCGCCCAGGTAGCCACCCTCCTGGGTGTAGCTGGTGGAGACGATGTCGACGGTCAAACCCCTGGCCGCCATGGCTTTCCGGTAGCCGTCGGCGCGGACCGCGTTGGGCATTTCGGCGAGGCGGGCGGGGTCGGTCTCGTGGTGCTCGATGTGGGCGATGCGGCGGTGGCCGAGGTCGGCGAGGTGGTCGACGACGAGGGCGGCGCCGACGGTGTCGTCGTCGGTCACCGTGTCGTAGCGGGCCGACCGCGTGTGGCGGCCGACCACGACCGTCGGGACCGTGGTGGCGAGGCGTTCGAGGCGGGCGTTCGACATGACCGGGGCGATGAGGACGAGCCCGTCCATGCCGCGGTCGACCATCGCGTCGGTGAGCTTGCCCTCGTCCTTCTCGTTGTCGCAGCTGGGGCCGAGCAGCACGTGGTAATCGGTGTCGCGCAGCGTGTCGGTGAGGCCGTCGAGGATCTCGGGGAAGAACGGGTTGCGGATGTCGGGCAGCATGACGCCGATGGTGTAGGTCTGGCCGCGCAGTCCCCGGGCCGCGGCGTACGGGCGGTAGCCGAGCTCCTCGATCGCCTGGTGGACTTTCGCGCGCATGGCGGGGCTCGCACCGTAGGCGTTGCGGAGGACCTTCGACACCGCTGTCGTCGACACTCCTGCGTGGCGTGCGACGTCGACGATCGTCACTCGCCGTTGTGGCTCCGCTCGGTCCATGTGGGAAACGTTACCTGGCTTGCGCAAGCCCGACATCAGGCATCTTGACGTGTCTCCCGGTGACTCTTAAAGTCGTCCGCACCCTTCAGTGGGCAACGTTACCCAAAGATTCTTGACCAGGGCCGATGCGTCGGCCGCAACGTTGAAACGTTCAAACAAGGTGGGCGCCAATGACTGTCGCCATCAAGGACCGACGCGCGGACGCCGTCGCGAAGCCGCCGGACCGGCGCCGCGGCCGGGGGAGCCGGCGCACGACCCCGCCGTGGTGGTTCACCGTGCCGGCGTTGCTGCTGTTCGCGTTCGTGGTGCTGGTGCCCAGCGCGCGGGGTGTCTACTACGCCTTCACCGACTGGGACGGCCTTTCGCCGGACTTCTCCTGGATCGGCTTCGGCAACTTCGCGGACATGCTCGACGATCCCGCGGCCACGCAGGCGATCTGGCACACGCTGGTGATCGCGGTGGCGATCACGGTCGTCCAGAACGGGATCGGCCTCCTGCTGGCGCTGGGGGTCAACACGATCATCAAGTCCCGCAACCTGCTCCGGGTGTTCCTGTTCGCGCCGGCGCTGGTCACGCCGATCGTGTCCGCCTACCTGTGGCGCAACATCCTCGGCCCGGACGGGGCCATGAACAGCCTGCTCGACACGGTGGGCCTGGGCTCGTGGCGGCAGGACTGGCTCGGCGACCCGGACATCGCGCTGTGGTCGGTCGTGGGCGTGATCGTGTGGCAGTACGCCGGCTACTCGATGGTGATCTTCGTGGCCGGGCTGCAGTCGATTCCGCGGGAGATCCACGAGGCGGCCGCCATCGACGGCGCCGGCGCGGTGCGCCGGTTCTGGTCGGTGACGCGCCCCCTGCTCGCGCCGGCGGTCACGATCAACCTGATGCTCTCGATCATCGGCGGGCTCAAGCTGTTCGACCAGGTGTACGCACTGACCGGCGGCGGCCCGGGCCACGCGACCGACACGCTCTCGACGTTGATCTACAAGGACGCCTTCACCCTGGGCGAGTTCGGCTACAGCATCGCGCTGGCGGCGGTACTGGCCGTCATCGTCTCCGTGGCGTCGACCGGGCAGTACGTCGGTCTGTCGCGGGCCGAAAGGGCGGCGTCGTGAACCGCTACCGTGCCCGCACGCTGACGCTGGAACTGGTGATGATCGCCGTCGGGCTGGTCTTCGCGTTCCCGGTCTACGTGCTGGTGAACCTGGCGATCCGGCAGCCGTCGGACCCGTCGTCGCCGCTCGCGCCGACCACCTCGCCGACGTTCGACAACTTCACGCAAGCGTGGGAGCAAGGCGCGCTGGGCGGGGCGCTGGCCAACAGCGTGCTGGTCACCGTCGGCTCCGTGGTCGTGATCCTCGCCGTCTCCGCGCTGGCGGCCTATCCGCTGGCCCGGGTCGCCGCCCGCTGGTCGCGGTGGACGTTCCTGCTGATCATGCTGGGCCTGGTGCTGCCGTTCCAGCTGGCGGCTTTGCCGCTGTACCAGACGATGCGGGATCTCGGGCTGCTCGGGACGCCGTGGGCGCTGATCCTGTTCTACTCCGGACTGCAGGTGCCGTTCACGACGTTCCTGTACGTCGGATTCCTGCGCGCGATCCCGCGCGAATTCGAGGACGCCGCACTGATCGACGGCTGCACGACCCTGCAGGGCTTCCGGTACGTCGTGCTGCCGATGCTCAAGCCGGTCACCGTGACCGCACTGGTGCTCAACACGGTCGCGGTGTGGAACGACTTCTTCACCCCGCTGCTCTACCTCAGCGGCGGGGCCCAGCAGACGTTGCCGGTCGCCATCGCCGGGTTCGTCGGCCAGTACGTGTCGGACTGGAACCTGATCTTCGCCGCGCTGGTGATCAGCATCGTGCCGATCCTGGTCGTCTACTTCGCGCTGCAACGCAGCATCATCAACGGTTTCGCCGGAGGGCTCAAAGGATGACGGAAACGCTGACCCCGTACGGACTCCAGACCGAGCAGCGCCACGAGCCCCTCGGTCTCGGCGAGCCGCACCCGCGGCTCTCGTGGCGGCTCGCCAGTGATCGCCACGGTGCCGCGCAGAGCGCCTACCGGATCACCGCCGCCGAACGCGCGGCCGACCTCGACGACCCCGCGCGCCTGCTGTGGGACAGCGGACGCCGGGAATCGGCGGACAGCGTGCTCGTGCCGTGGGACGGTCCGGTCCTGCGCTCGGCCACCCGGTACCACTGGCGCGTCGAGCTGTGGGACGAGACGGGTACCGCGGCGGGAGCGGGGGAGAGCTGGTTCGAGACCGGCCTGCTGCACCGCGACGACTGGACCGCCGTGTGGATCGGCCGGGATTCCCACGCCCAGCCGGTGTTCGACCCGCCGACCGACCACGACCAGCCGCTCGGTGAGCCGCCGCTGAACCTGCGCCGCGAGTTCGAGCTGACCCGGGAACCGGTGCGGGCCCGCCTGTACGCCACCGCGCACGGTATCTACGAGGCGTCGCTGAACGGTGCGCGCGTGGGCGACGTCGAGCTGGCCCCGGGGTGGACGGAGTACCACCACCGTCTCCAGTACCAGACCTACGACGTCACTTCGTTGCTGCGAAAGGGGAGCAACGCGCTCGGCGGAGTCGTCGCCGACGGCTGGTGGTCCGGGTTCGTCGGGTTCGACGAGCGCCGGCCCGCGCGGCACTACGGCGAGCACCCGGGTTTCTTCGCCCAGCTCGTCATCGACTTCGCCGACGGCTCGCGCCAGGTCGTGGCCACGGACGCGGCCTGGAGCGAGCGGCCCGGCGCCGTCCGGTTCGCGGATCTGCTGATGGGTGAGCACGTCGACGCGTCCGTTGTGGACCGACCGTGGCAGCCGGTGGCCGTGCTCGGCACCGAGCCGGGTCCGCTGGTGGCCGAACCCGATCCGCCGATCCGCGTCACCCACGAAGTGCGGCCGATCTCGCTCACCGAAAGGGAACCCGGACGGTTCATCGTCGACTTCGGACAGAACCTCGTCGGCCGCGTGCGGCTGGCCGTCCGCGATGCGCCGTCCGGTCGCCGGATTGTGCTGCGGCACGCGGAGATCCTCGACGACGGCGAGCTGTACGTGACGAACCTGCGGCGGGCCACGGCCACCGACAGCTACGTCACCGGCGGCGAGCCGGTGGAGGTGTTCGAGCCGCGGTTCACCGTGCACGGCTTCCGGTACCTGGAAGTCAGCGGATACGCCGTCTCGGTAGACGACGTGGTGGCCCGGGTGGTGCACAACGACACGCCGTGGACCGGGCAGTTCGAGTGCTCCGACCCGATGGTCAACCAGCTGCAGGCCAACATCCGCTGGGGCCAGCGGGGCAACTTCGTCGCGGTGCCCACCGACTGCCCCCAGCGCGACGAGCGCCTCGGCTGGCTCGGCGACGCCCAGATCTTCGCCCCGACCGCCAGCCGCAACGCCGACGTCTCGACGTTCCTGGCCCGCTGGCTGGCCGACGTGGTCGACGGCCAGGACGCCGACGGCGCGTTCGGCGACGTCGCCCCGCGCATCGCGATGCCCCGCGAGGCCGCACCGGCGTGGGGAGACGCCGGCGTGATCGTGCCGTGGCACCTGTGGCGCACCTACGGCGACCGGCGAGTCCTGGAGCGCTGCTTCGACGCGATGATCGCGTGGGTCGCGCACATCCGCCGCCACAACCCGGACCTGCGCTGGCGGCACCGGACCGGCAACTCCTACGGCGACTGGCTGCAGATCGACGTCACCACACCGCGGGACGTGCTCTCGACGGCCTACTTCGCGCGCAGCGCACAGATCGTCGCCTCGGCCGCCGACGTACTGGGCCGGACCGACGTCGCGGACGAACACCGCGCCCTGCACGCGTCGATCCGCGCCGCGTTCATCGAGTCCTATGTGGACGACGATGGCACGGTCGAAGGCGGCACCCAGACCGCGTACCTGCTGGCCCTGGCGTTCGGGCTCGTGCCGGACGAGCTGGTGGCGGCCGCGGTGGACCACCTGGCGGCGGACGTCGAGAAGCGCGGCAACCGGCTCACGACCGGGTTCGTCGGGGTCGCGTTGCTCTGCCCGGTGCTGGCCGACCACGGGCGGGCCGATTTGGCGTACGCCCTGCTGCAGCAGGAAGAGTTCCCGTCCTGGGGGTACTCGATCCGCCACGGCGCCACCACGATCTGGGAACGCTGGGACGGCTGGACCGAACACGGCGGGTTCCAGTCCGCCGCGATGAATTCATTCAACCACTACAGCCTCGGCAGCGTCGGCGACTGGCTCTTCGGCCGGGTCGCCGGCCTCGACCAGGCGCCCGAATCCGTGGCCTACTCTCAGCTCCTGCTGCGTCCGTTGCCCGGTGGGACGCTGACCTGGGCCCGGGCCGAACAGGAGACGGCGCGGGGCCGCGTCGCCTGCGGCTGGTCCCTCGACGGCGACCGCATCACCGTCACCGCCGTCGTCCCGCCGGGAACCACCGCCGTGCTCGAAGTCCCCACCACCGACCCGGAGAGCATCACCGGCCGCGAAGGAGCGCTGGACCGGACCGGCACCGCCCTCCGGCTGACTTCCGGCCACCACGTCGTCACCGCAACCTTCTCGAAGGAGCAGCCATGAAGATCCGTCACATCCTGCTGGCCGTGACGACCGGCGCCACGCTGGTCGCCTGCAGCGGGGGCACGAACGCCGCCGCACCCGGCGACAACACCCTCTCGCTCGCCTCGGTCGACCAAGGTTCGGTCGAAGACGTCGTCAAGGCCTTCGAAGCGGCCAACCCCGGGGTGAAGGTGAACTTCACGACGAGCGGCGCGGATCAGTTCCAGCAGCAGATCCGCACCCGGCTGTCGTCCGGCACCGCGCCCGACGTCATGTCGGTGTGGCCGGGCAACGGGAACCCGGGCACCGTCACCGTCCTGGCCAAGGGCGGCTACCTGCGGGACCTGTCGGATCAGCCGTGGGCCTCGAAGTTCCCGAAGGTGGTCAGCGACGTCGCTCAGTACGGCGGCAAGACGTACAACGCGATCTACGGGATCAACGGGATCGGCGCGGTCTACAACCAGGAGGCCATGACCAAGGCCGGTCTGACCCCGCCGTCGACGTGGACGGAGCTGCTCGCGTTCTGCCGCGCGGCCAAGGAAAAGGGCACGCCCGCGTTCGCGCTGGGCATCCAGGACAACTGGGTCACCCAGGTCGCCCTCTACCCGTTGGCCGCGACCCTCGTGTATGGCCAGGACCGCGACTTCGAGAAGAAGATGGCGGCCGGTCAGACGTCCTTCGCGAAGTCTCCGTGGGCGGCGGCGTTCGCGAAGTACGGTGAGATGGACCAAACCGGCTGCTTCCAGGAGAACCCGCTCGGCACCAGCTACGAAGCCAGCCAGAAACTCGCTGCGACCGGCAAGACGCTGGGCATCATCCAGGGTAACTGGGTGATCTCGTTGCTGAAGAAGCAGAACCCGGGCGGCACGTTCACCCTCAAGCCGGTACCGGCGACCGACGACCCGAGCCAGACCATCGTCCCGGCGGCGGCCGGCGCGGGCTACGGCGTCAACGCCAAGGCGAAGAACCCCGAGCTGGCGATGAAGTTCATCAGCTTCGTGATGTCCCCGCAGGGCATGAACCTGTTCGCCGGCAAGCAAGGCGGCCTCCCGGCTTTGTCGGACACCGGGTTCAAGCTCGACCCGTCGCTGACGGAGCTGTCGACGTACATCGGCCAGAACAAGACGGTGCCGTTCATGGACCAGCTGTGGCCCAACCCCAAGGTGCAGCAGACGATGCTCACCGGCATCCAGGAGGTGTTCAGCAAGCAGTCGACCCCGGACAAGGTCCTGGCGGCGATGGACGCGGACTACCAGTCCGGCGCCTGATCAGCCGGCCGACAAGGAATCCAGCTCGTGCGGAGTCAGCTCGACGGACGCGGCCTCGGCCAGCTGCGCGACGTGCGCGGGACGGCCGGTTCCGACGATCGGGACCAAGACGGCCGGGGACGAGGTCATCCACGCGACCACGACCTGCTGGACGGTGAGGCCCCGGTCCTCGGCGACTCGCCGGAACGCGGGCAGCTCGGCGGTCAGCCCGCGGGCGACCGCCTTGCCGCCGAGCGGCGAGTACGCGAGGTACGGGATGCCTTCGCGACCGCAGTACGTCAGGGTTTCGTCGTCTCGTGCCCGAGGTGAGTAGTGGTTCTGGACCGCGTCGATCGTGGTGATCGCCCGAGCCTTCTCCAGCTGTGCGACGGTCACGTTGCAGAGTCCGACGTACCGGACCTTGCCCTCCTCGCGCAGCGCGGCCAGTTCCGCGACGCTGTCTTCGACCACTGTGGACGGATCGTCCGCGCGGTGCAGCTGGAACAGGTCGAGGGTGTCCCGGCCCAGCATCCGGAGGCTCTGCTCGCAATCCCCGCGCAACGCCGCGGGGGAGCCGTCGACGGGGAACTCCGCCGGGCCGGCGCGGAAATGGCCTCCCTTGGTCGCGACGAAAACCGAGCCGCCGTCCGGGTGCGCGGCCAGCGCCTGGCCGATCAGCCACTCGTTGTGGGAGGGGTGGTCGACCGTCGTGTACGCCCGGGCCGTGTCCACCAGCGTCACGCCGTGCTCGATCGCCGCGTGGACAGTGGCGATCGCGCCGGCCACGTCGGGTTCGTCGGCCAGGGACCAGCTCGCGCCACCGAGTGCCACTCTGCTCACCGGCGTTCCGCCGATCGAGACGTGCCGCATCATTGCTCCCTGGGTGAACTGCCGCGGTAGGTCGAAGCCCGCACGACCAGCTCCGGCGTGAAGGTCACTTGCCGGTGTTCGTGCGCCGGGTCGGTGGTCTCCTGCAGGAGCAGCTCGGCGGCGGTGCGCCCGAGCTGCCGGCGCGGCTGGCGGACCGACGTGAGGGGGACGGTCGCGGCCGCGGCGAACTCGATGTCGTCGTAGCCGACGATGGCGAGGTCGTCCGGGACGCGCAGGCCCAAGCTCGCGCACGCCTGGAGCAGGCCGAGCGCCAGCAGGTCGTTGGCGCAGAACGCCGCGCTCGGCCGGGTCGCGGCGGGCAGGCCCGCCAGGCGCCGGCCCGCGTTGCCGCCGTCCGCCACGGCCATCTGCGACGTCGTGAGGTCGACCAGGCGGTCCGGGCCGAGGCCGGCGGCTCGCAAGGCCCTCAGTGCGCCTTCACGACGTTCGCGCACCTGGCCGATGTCCAGCTCCCCGCCGACGAAGGCGATGCGCCGGTGGCCCTGGTCCAGGAGGTGGCGGACCGCGATCTCCCCGCCCACGACGTCGTCGACGGCCACGGAACAATGGCGGTCGGTCTTCGGCGTCCGGTCGACGATCACCAGTGGCGTGCCTCGGCGCGCGATCTCGTCGAGCAGCGGGGAACCGGGATCGACCGGGGTGATCAGGATGCCCTGCACCTGCTGTTGTTCCAGCCGGCGGAGGTAGGCCGCCTCGCGCGCGGCGAGAGTGGCGCTGTTGCACAGGAAGAGCGGAAGATCGGCTTGGTCCGCCGTGTCTTCCATGCCGGCGGCGACGTCGGTGAAGAACGGGTTGCGGCCGTCGAGCATCACGTACGCCCACACCCGGCTGTGCCCCACCCGGAGGTGACGCGCCGTCTCGTTGCGGACGAACCGCAGCTCGGCCATCGTGGCCTCGACCTTCGCCCGGGTCGCGTGGCTGACGAGATCGGGCCGGTTGAGCACGTTGGACACCGTGCCGACCGAGACCCCGGCCGCCGCGGCGACGTCCTTCATGCCGACCGCGCGGCTTCCCTCCGGCCTGGTCCCGTGCACACCTTTCGCCGTCATCGCGATCCCCTCGTCGAGTCGCCGGGTGCGGTCTATGAAATCGTTTCACCACTGCGTCGAGGCCGGCCGTTGACTTCCTGTTCTGGGCCATAGTAGCGTCACCGATCGAGTGTTGAAACCTTTTAATCCGGAGGACGCGATGATGCGGCAGGATCCGGCGGCACCATGCCGGGGCGGCTGACCGGACTGCCCGCGGTGTCCGGGTTTCGGCGTGCCTGCCGTCCGCCGCGACGAGTCGCTGTTTTCCGACGCCGGCAAGAGGACGGTGGACCTGTGAACGCTGTGCTCGAGCGCGAGGAGGTTGCCTTGCTGGCTCTCTTCGCGGAAGGGTTGCCGCTCGACATCGTCGCGCGGCGGCTGGAGCTTTCCGACCGGACCGTGCGCCGGCGGATGCGCTCGATCTGCGATCGGCTGGGTCTGGCCACCCCCATTCAAGCGGTGGTGTGGGCGGTGCGGCGGGGGTTGGTCTGACCGGTGGAGCAGGGGCGTCCGAATTCGGCCAAGCTCTTGTCTCCCAGGACAAACCCTCGTAACCTCGATGCGAGGTAAAACGATTCATCCTCGAATCGGGGCCGGTTCCCCGCAGGCCTCACCGGAAGCTGCTGTGCGCCAGGATTTTCGCTCCCGCTGCTCGCTGTTTTCTCTCGTTCCGCGAGGCTGCTCGGCCAAGGAATGAATCGTTTCAGAGAACCCGCCCGAAAGGACACCGGATGAACCGCCGGAGCCTCGTTCTCACCTTTCTCGTCGCGCTGGTGCTGGCGTCCCTGTCGTCGGCGGCGACCGCCGCGCCAGGAGGCGCTCCGACCTTTCTGCGGACGGAGAACCTCGTCGATCCGCTCGGCATCGACGTGATCAAGCCGGTGCTCAGCTGGCTCCCGGGACGGGACCAGGCCGCCTACGAGATCCGCGCGACCCTCGATGCGGGACGTGCGTTGTGGGACAGCGGCAAGGTGCGCTCAGGCAGCACGTCGAACGTCGCCTACGGTGGCTCCGCCCTGCACGCTCGTGACCACGTCCGCTGGCAGGTCCGCACCTGGGACACCGCCGGACGCGTCTCGCCGTGGAGCGCGCGGGCGAGCTGGGAAATGGGACTGCTGTCCGCCGCCGACTGGTCCGCCCGCTGGATCGAGAACCCGTCCTACGACTACACCCGGCCCGACGGGAAGGAAACGCCGCTGCCGGTGTTCGGCAAGGCCTTCTCCGTGCACGGCCCGGTCAAGCAGGCGCGCCTCTACACGACCGGTCTCGGCATGTACGCCGCGACGCTCAACGGCCGTCCGGTCGGGGACGCCGTGCTCGAACCGGGCCAGACCACCTACACCGCCGAGGTCGACTACCGCACCTACGACCTGACGCGCGTCCTCAAGCCGGGGACGAACACGATCGGCCTGCAGACCGGCAGCGGCACGTACCAGCGGGTGAAGACCCCCGGCCGGTATTTCTTCGGCAACACTCTCGAGCAGTACACGGTGTACGGCGAACCGAAGGTCATCGCCCAGCTCGAAGTCACCTACCAGGACGGGCATCGCGAGGTCGTCTCGAGCGACGGCACCTGGCGCACCGCGCTCGGCCCGACGACGTTTTCGTCGTGGTGGAGCGGCGAGGAGTACGACGCCCGCCGCGGAGACGGTGCGGGGTGGCAGCAGGCGAGCGTCGTGCAGCTGACGCAGACCACGACGCCGCGGGACACGACGCCGTTGCGTGCCAACCCGCGTCCGCCGGTCACCGTCGCGGAAACCGCGCGGCCCACCGGCATCCGCAAGCTCGCCGACGGCTCCTACCTCCTCGACTTCGGCGCGAACCGGTCCGGTTGGCCGAGTCTGTCGGTCGCCGGCCGGGCGGGCGACACCGTCACCATGATCCCGGCCGAGAAGCTCGCCGCGGACGGCACGCCGGACATCGCCAGCACGGGCGCGAAACCCGGCAATCAGATCGCCTACCGCTACACCCTGTCCGGGCACGGCGTCGAGAAGTGGCACCCGCAGTTCACCTACAGCGGCTACCGGTATCTGCAGGTGAGTGGTCTGCGTACCGCGCCTGCCAAGGACACCGTGACCATGGACGTCATCCACGCGGCGAACCCGGGCGCGAGCGAGTTCACCTCGTCCAGCGACCTGCTCAACCAGATCCACACCATCACCGAGCGGTCGATCCAGAGCAACATGATGTCGGTCCTGACGGACTGCCCGGACCGGGAGAAGGGGCCCTACACCGGCGACAACCTGCACAACATCGACGCGTTGCTCACCGACTACGACATGTCGGCCTTCCAGCCGCAGCTGGTGCGCAACATGGCGACCGCGCAGCGGCAGCCCGGTGACGAATCACCGGGCTTGATCGCGAACATCGCGCCGGAGTTCCACCGCGTCGCCCCGGTCAAGCTGCAGTATCCGCAGGGCACCATCGAGTTCCTCGACGAGGTCAACTGGGGTGGCGCGATCGTCCGCATCCCGTGGCAGCTTTACCAGACCTACGGCGACACCCGGACCATGACGGCCTACTACGGCAACATGGTGGCGTGGCTGGACTACGAGGCCGCGAACAAGGCCGCCAACAACGGTGACATCCCCGGGCTGGGGGACTGGTCCGCGACGGACAACACCACGCCGATGCAGCTGGCGATCATCGCCGCCTACTTCACCGCCGCCCAGGACATGGCGAGCATCGCGCAGGTCCTCGGTAAGGCCGCCGACCACACCAAGTACACGGCGCTGGCCGGGCAGCTCGCCGCCGAGTTCACGACCCGCTTCCGGCACGTCGACGCGACCGGCGTCTTCTACGGCAGCGACAGTGAAGCGTCCAACGCCATGGCTCTGGACGCGGGCCTGGTCGCGCCCGCCGACCGGGTCGCGGTGCTCGCCCGGCTGGTCGCGTCGGTGCGCAAGGCCGGTGACCACATCACCACCGGTTCGGTCGGGCTTGGCCCGCTGTTCCGGGCCCTGCAAGCGGGAAACCGCGACGACGTTCTGTACGACATGGTCGTCAACCCGACGTCGCCGGGCTACGGCTACCTGGTGGCCAGCGGTCACACGACGTTGTCGGAAAGTCTCGACGGTGGCGGTTCGCAGAACCACCACTTTCTCGGCGAGGTCGACGCGTGGTTCGTCCGCGGGGTCGCCGGCATCCGGCAGGCTCCGGGCTCGGTGGGTTACCGCGATCTGGAGATCGCTCCGGCGCTCGTCGGCGACCTGACCCAGGCGTCAGGCAGCTACCGGACGCCGCTCGGGACGGTCAGCAGCAGCTGGACGAAGTCCGCGCACGGGTTCCGGCTGGAGGTCACCGTGCCACCGGGCGCCACCGCCACCGTGCACCTCCCGGGGCGCGACAAGTCCGTGCACACCGTCGGCTCCGGCCAGTTTTCGTTCACCGTCGCGATGTGACCGAGGAGGTCCGATGTCAGCCTCGAGGATGACCCGCAGGACGATGATCGGCGGCTCGCTGTCCGTCATCGCCGGGATGAGCATGCCGTCTCCGGCACTCGCACGGGGCACGGCGAGAACAGCCGAGGCGGCGACCCGGTACGGCAAGGTGCGCGGAAGGCGCGAGGACGGCGTCGTGAAGTTCCTCGGCGTTCCCTACGCCACGCCGCCACTGCGCGAGCTGCGGTTCAAGGCCCCCCAGCCACCGAGAAGCTGGCACGGCGTGCGCGACGCGGTGGACTTTCCGAATCCGGCGTTTCAGGTGGCGGGTGGCGAGATGGGCCCGACCGGCAACGGCCGGATGCCGGCACCATCGGAAGACTGCCTTTACCTCAACATCTGGACCCCCGCCGCGGACGGCCGGCGGCGGCCGGTGATGTTCTACAACCACGGCGGCGGCTACATGATCGGCTCCGGCTCCGCCACGGGGCAGGACGGAACCCATCTCGCGCAGCTCTACGACGTGGTGGTGGTCGAGTCCAACCATCGACTGGGCCTGCTGGGCTACTTGTTCCTCGATGACCTGGCCGGCGGCGACTACGCGGCCAACCAGGGGATGCTGGACATCCTCGCGGCGCTGCGCTGGATCAGGGAGAACATCGAGAACTTCGGGGGCGACCCGGACAACGTCATGGTCTGGGGCGAGAGCGGTGGCGGCGCCAAGACCGCGGCCGTGTACACCATGCCGGCCGCCGCGCCACTGTTCCACAAGGCCTCGATCGAGAGCGCCGCGCCGCTGCGTTTCCCCACCCGCGACGGCGCCACCGCACGGGCCAGGCGAACCCTGGAGCTCCTGGGACTGAGCACCGCGGACATCCCCAAACTGCAGGACATTCCGGCTGCGAGGCTGCTGGAGATCCAGCAGTCCGAAGCCGCGAACGGCGTGGCGCCCTGGGGCGATCCCGACCCGCTGCCCGGTTTCGGTGCTTTCGTCGACGGCACGGTCATTCCGCGGCACCCCTTCGCCGATGGCGCAGCGCCTTTCTCGGCCGGCAAGCCGTTGATGTGCGGCACGTGCCGCGACGAAATGGTGTTCTTCAGCCTCTTCGGGCCACCTGACATCTTCCGCATCGACGAGGCCGGTCTGCGCCGGGAGCTGAGCAAGACGTATCAGGGCGCGGAACTGGACGAAATCATCACGACCTTTCACAGGTCGAGGCCCGGCGCGACGCCGGCGCAGCTGTACTTCGCGATCACCACTTCGCCGATCTGGCGTGACGCGATCAAGATCGCGGAGGCCAAGGCGGCGCAGCACGCGGCGCCCGTGTTCATGTATCAGCTCGCCTATGAGAATCCGACCTTGGTGCCCGGTACCGATTTCCCGATCGGCTCGCCGCACGCGTCGGACATCCCCCTGAAATTCGCCAACACCGGCGCCGGTCCGCCCGGGCAGCTTGCGACCGCGCGGCACATGAGCGGACTATGGGCGGGCTTCGCTCACCACGGCCGTCCCACCGCGGCGGACGTGCCGGCCTGGCCCGCCTACACGCCGAAGAACCGTTCCACGATGTGGCTCGACGCCGAATGCACGATCGTCGACGATCCGGACAAGACCGAAAGGCTGTTCTGGGAGAACCACGCCTGATCACCCCACTCGAGGAGGATTTAGATGGACGTCACCCGCCGGTCGATGTTGAAGTTCACGGGAGCGGGCGTGGCCGCCACGGGCGTCGTGGCCGTGCTCCCCGCCGGACTGGCGGAGGCCGCGCCGCCTGGTGGTGCGCTCCGCGCGGCGCCGGTGGCGTCCGCGGAAGCGCAGGCGGCCGGAAAGCGGGCTCGTCAGCTGGTGGCCCGGATGACCCTGGACGAGAAGATCGCCTACTGCCACGGCATTCCCGCCACGAGAGGCTTCACGGGCCACATCCCCGCCAACACCCGCCTCGGCATCCCGGCGCTCCGGCTGGCCGACGGGCCCAGCGGCGTCGGCAACGGATCCGTCGGCGTCACCCAGTGGCCGGACTCCAAGGCCCTGGCCGCCACCTGGAACCCGAACACGGCGACGGATTACGGGAAGGCCTACGGCGCCGAGCAAGCCGCCAAGGGACACAACGTCGCACTCGCGCCGTGCATCAACATCCTCCGGCTGCCGCACTGGGGCCGCTCGTTCGAGACCTACACCGAAGACCCCTTCCTCAACGGACAGCTCGCCGCCGCCACCATCCGTGGCATCCAGGCCAACCACGTCATCTCGACGGTGAAGCACTTCGTGGCCAACAACCAGGAGATCCTGCGCAACTCGATCGACGTCGTGGTGTCCGAACGCGCTCTGCAGGAGATCTACTTCCCGGGGTTCCGCGCCGCGGTGCAGCAGGGGCAGACCGGGGCCGTCATGACCTCCTACAACAAGGTCAACGGGACGTGGGCCCACGAGAACCGGCTGATCGTGCAGGACACGCTGCGCGACGCGTGGGGCTACGACGGCTGGGTCATGTCGGACTGGGGCGGCACCCACAGCACCGTCCAGACCGCGAAGGCCGGCTCGGACACCGAGATGCCCGGCGGCACCTACCTCGGCGACGCGCTCAAGGCGGCCGTACTTTCCGGCGCCGTCAGCCAAGCCCAGCTCGACACGATGGTGACCCAGGTCCTCACGCCCATGCTCCGCGTCGGGCTGTTCGACCACCCGCTGCCCGATCCGGAAACCGTCGTGGACACCGTGGTCTCCACGCCGGCGCACCTCGACCTGGCGCGCCGCATCGGTGTCGAGGGCAGCGTGTTGCTGAAGAACGACGGCCTCCTGCCGCTGGCGCGTCCCCGCAGCATCGCGGTCATCGGCGACGCGGCCGACGCGGGCGCGCAGACCCACGGCGGCGGCTCCGGCAGCGTCACCTCGAACGGTCCGGTCGTGACTCCGCTGGCCGGGATCCGCGCCCGGGCCGGCTCGATCCCGGTGACCTACGCACGGGGCACGCTCGGGATCGCGGCGTTGCCCGTCATCCCGGCCTCGGCGTTCGGCGCCGGGCTCACGGTCACCTACTACGCCTCCACCGACCTGACCGGCGACGCGCTGGGTACCGAAACCGTCCCGAACCTCAACGTCACCGCGACACCGGCGGCGGTCGCGAGCCAGACCGACGGCTGGTCGGCGCGCTACACCGGCACGTTCCACGCCGCCGCCGCGGACGGCTACCGGTTCAGCCTCACCGCCGGCGGCCTGACCACGCTGAGCATCGACGGCAAGGTCGTGCTGACCTACCTGCCGGGCCGGGAGTCCGTCCAGAACGCGTTCGTCACGCTGAGCGCGGGCGACCACGCCGTCGAGGTCACCTACGTCTCGGCCGCGCCGGCCGGCGGGCGCGCGCCACGCACGTCCTTGGTGCTCGGTTTCCAGGCCGGGTACGACCGGCTGCACCAGGAAGCAGCCGCGGCCGCGCGGGCCGCGGACGTGGCCGTCGTGGTCCTCGCCGACGTCACCAGCGAGGGCATGGACCGTTCGACGCTCGCGTTGCCGGCCGACCAGGACGCGCTGGTCGCCGCCGTCGCGGCGGCCAACCCCCGGACGGTGGTCGTGCTGAACACCTCGGGCGCGGTCCTGATGCCGTGGCTCGGCAGTGTCAGGTCCGTCATCGCGAACTGGTACGCGGGTCAGGAACAGGGCAACGCGGTGGCGGCGATGGTGTTCGGCGACGCGGAGCCGGGCGGCCGGCTGCCGGAGACGTTCCCCGCGACCGACCAGCAGGGCCCGGCCAAAACGAGCGTCGAGTTCCCCGGCGACGGCGTCCACGTGTTCTACGACGAGGGGCTGGCGATCGGGTATCGCTGGTATCAGCACTCGGGGGAGAAGCCGCTGTTCCCGTTCGGGTACGGCCTGTCGTACACGAGCTTCCGGCTCGGCGACCTCCGCGTGTCCCGCACGCCGGGTGGGCTGCGCGTCCAGGCGTCGGTGACGAACACCGGGCGTCGGGTGGGCTCGGAAGTCGTTCAGCTGTACGTCGCTGCTCCGGACGCGGCTCAGGAACCGGCTCAGCAGCTCAAGGCGTTCTCGAAGGTGACGCTCGAGCCGGGCCGGCGCACGACGGTGACGCTCGACGTGCCGCGGGACGAACTCGCGGTCTGGCTCACCTCGAGTACGGGGTGGACCGTGGTGCCGGGGGAGTACGTCGTCGGCGTGGGCACCTCGTCCGCTGATCTGCCGCTTCGAGGACGCATCGCACTGTCCTGACGCCGGTGTGCTCAGGGCCCCGGCAAAGTCGCGTTTGCCGGCCGGGACGTCATGAAAGGGTCGTTCATGTCGCTGGACGACAGGAAAGAGTCGTTCATGACGTCGCCGAAGCGGCGCCGAAGAACTTTTCGGCGCCGCTCGTGCTTCAGCCCCTCACTTCTTCCGTGCACTCCAGCTCGAACCGTGCGCCGATGCGCTCCCAGATCTCCAGGGACCGGCGGAACGCGGCGGCGTCGCCGGTAAGCCTGCCCCGCGCGCGGGCGACGCACGCGGCCGCCCAGTCGTTCTCCTCGGCCGTGTGTTCAGCCTGTGCCAGTCGCTTCTCCGCTTCGGGCAGGTGGGCGAGCACGGCCAGCTCCGCGCCCGCCGCGTTCGCGTACGCCCGGTACCACGGCTGCGTGAAATCGTGGAACGCGTTGCGCACCAGGCGATCCGCGCCGGCCAGGTGTCCGGTGTGGACGGCCAGCCCGGCTTCCACGAAGGCCGTCGTGGCCGCGAGGCGTTCCGAGCGCGGATCGGGGTGGCCGGCGAATTCCAGCGTGCGCGCCCGCCAGAGCCCGTGGTCGCCCCGCAGACCGGTCGCCAGCTCCAGCACCTGCACCGACGGCGCGAGCCACGCCAGGAGCGGCGCCCCCGCGGCACGCCACTCGGCGAACGCCCGCTCGCCGAGCTCGACCGCCTCGTCGAACCGCCCGGACAGCGTGAGCGGCGCCAGGTACTTGAGGAGCGACACGAACGGGTAGTCGCCGTTGACCGGGTCCTGCTCGGTGGCGCGGGCGGCGATGGCCAGCGCTCCCGGCAGGTCACCCACCGCCAGCGCGCCCACCGAGACCGAGTGGAACAGGTCGAACATCTCGATGCCGTCGGCCGGCCGGTGCCGGACGAGCAGGGGCAGCAGGTCCAGCCGCTTGCGGGCGATGCGGTAGGCCTCGCGCAGCCGGCCCTGGCGCGCGGCGGCCGAGTTGGCGCTGTCCAGCGCGCCTTGCAGCAGCGTCGGATCGCCCGCGTCGTGCGCGGCCTCGATGGCGGCGGCCGGGTCGGCCCCGGCTTGCCAGGCCCGGGCGGTGGCGAGCACCGCCGCGTGCTCACGGTCCTCGACCGGGGCCCGCATCGCCCGGGCCAGCAGCTCCGCGCGGCGGGCCGCGGGCACCGCGTGGCGGAAGTCCCCGGCGAAGCGGGTCGCGAGGGTGACGGCCAACGCCAGCAGCACGGCCCGGTCCCGCTCGGCACCCGCGCGGTCGGCGCCGGTGAGCAGCAGGTCGAACGCGTCGTCGCCGTCGGCCAGCGACTGCGCGGCCTCCGAGGCGCTGCGCAGGTCCCGGACGGCGTCGGCGGGTGTGGTGGCCCGGTCGGCCGCGGCGCGGTAGTGCGCGCGTGCCTCGACGAACGAGCCACGGGCGAACGTCAGGTGGGCGAGGGCTCGGCCCAGCCGGTGCGCGACGGGATCCGGCTCCTCGCCGGTCCGGGCGAACGCGGACCGCAGGTCGTCGGCTACTTCGTCGTAGCGCGCCGCGCGGTCGTCCTCGTCGAGCCCGGTCTCCAGTTCCACCGCGACCCGGCTCGCCCACTCCAGGTGCGCGCGCAGCACGTCGTCGCGTTCCGCGTCGCAGGCGAAGTGCTCGAGTGCGAACGCCCGGACCGTCTCCAGCAGCCGGTACCGCGTGCGGTCGGTGCCGCGCCGCACCACCAGGCTCTTCTCCACCAACCGGCCGAGCAGGTGCGCGACCGTGCTCGGGCGCTCGCGGGGCGAGACGGCCGCCGCGGCGTCGAGGTCGAAGCCCGCGGTGAACACGGCGAGCCGCCGGAACAACGCGCGTTCCGCGGGGTCCAGCAGGTCGTAGCTCCACCCGAGCACGTCGCTCAGCGAATGGTGCCGTGCCTCACCGCCGCGGCCGCCTGCCACCGCCCGCAGCCGGTCGTCGAGCGCGGTGAGCAGGCCGTCGACGCCGATGGCGGCGGCCCGCGCGGCCGCCAGCTCGATCGCCAGCGGCAGCCCGTCCAGCCGGGCACACGCCTCGGTGACCAGTGCGGGAGCGGCGGCGAACGCGCGGTCGACGCCGCGGGCGCGGTCGAGGAACAGGGTTTCGGCGGCCGAGCCGAGCGGCAGCGGCGGCACCGGGTGCGCTTCCTCGCCCGTGACGCCGAGCCGTTCCCGGCTCGTCGCGAGGACCCGCAGCCGGCCGCCCGCGCGCAGCAGGGTCTCGACGAGCCCGCCGACCTCGTCGAGCACGTGCTCGCAGTTGTCCAGCACGAGCAGCATCGCCCGGCCGCGGACCCGGTCGGCGACGCTGTCGAGCAGCGGCCGCGGTGGGCGTTCGGTGACGCCGAGCGCGGTGGCCGTGGCGGCCACCACCTGCCCGGGCGCGACCGGCACGAGGTCGAGGTACACCACGCCGGCCGGGAACCGCGAGGTCACGGCGGCGGCCGCGGTGACGGCGAGCCGGGTCTTGCCCACCCCGCCGGGCCCGGTGAGGGTCACCAACCGGCCGGTGTCGATCGCCGTCCGCACGGCCTCGAGCTCCTCGGCTCGGCCGACGAAGCTGGTCCGGGCCTCCGGCAGCACGGCGTCGTCGGACCGCGCGCCGAGTTCGGCCGCTTCGGCGGCGAGCGCGGCCAGCTGACGGCGGTCGCTCGCGCCGCACTTGCGCAGCAGGGCCGACACGTGGCTCTCCACCGTGCGGGCCGAGATGTGCAGCCGGCCGGCGATCTGCGCGTTCGTCAGGTGCTCGCCGACGGCCGCGAGCACCTCGGCCTCCCGGGCCGAGATGTCTCCCCATGGCTGCGCACCCACCCCGGACATGATTCCGTACCCGATCCGTGGTGAGCACGGATGCCTGCCGGTGTCGCGTGGCGCAGGCTCTTTCCATCGGACCGGGCGACCACCAGGAGCACCACCATGCGACGCATCATCAACTCGACGTACATCTCGCTCGACGGCGTGATCGAGACCCCGCACCACTGGCCCTCGAGCGGCCCCGACGGCGGCAAGGGCGAGGCCGTGCAGACCGAGCTGCTGCTCTCGTGCGACGCGCTCATCATGGGTAGACGCACCTACGACGGCTTCGCACCCGTGTGGCCGACCCGCTCGGGTGACCCGGCGAGCGACCACATCAACGCCATGGCCAAGTACGTGGTCTCGGCCACCCTCACCGATCCCGAGTGGACCAACACGACGGTCATCGACGGTGATCCGGTGGCCGCGATCGAAAAGCTGAAGGGCGAGCCGGGGGAGAACATCGTCCAGTACGGTTTCGGGCAGCTCACGCACGCGCTGCTGGAGCACGGTCTGCTCGACGAGATCCGCCTGTGGTTCCACCCGCTGCTCGTCCGCCAGGGCGGCCCGCAGGACCTGCTGTTCCGCGAAGGCTCGCTCACCCGGCTCGAACTGGACACGGTGACCAAGCTCGACTCGGGCATCGTGATCCTCGGCTACCAGGTCCGCTGATGGACTACCGCCGGTTTGTCAAGAGACTGACCCTGCCGGCCGGGTTCACGGCCCCGGCGGAGCTGACCCACGGCGACGTGGCCGCCCGGGCGATCACCCGCGCCGACCTGGCCGACGACGTCGCGGGCATCAACGCGAGCCTGGCCCTCATCCGCCGGACCCGGGGCGGCAGCTGGCCGACCGAGGCGGTCACCGAGGAGTACAACTACGTGGACCTGGTGTGGCACGAGTGCGAGTTCCGCGACGGCGGCTCGTACACGTACGTCCTGCGCGACCCGGCGGGCGGGTACCTGGGGTGCGCCTACCTGTACCCGATGGGCGGCCGCACGAAGCTCACGGAAGACCTGCTGGACCACGACGTGGACGTCAGCTGGTGGGTGACCCCGAGCGCGTACGACCGCGGGTACTACGCGAAGGTCCACTCGGCGCTGAGACACTGGCTGGCCGACGACTTCCCGTTTCCCAAGCCGTACTTCTCCAACCGGCAGATCCCGGAGTGATCGAGGGGCGCCGGATCGGCGCCCCTCGATCAATGGCTAACTTCCGCCGCGCCGGCCAACGGTGATCTGGTACGTGCCGCCCGACACGTTCAGCGTCACGGCGTCGCCGGCCGACTTCACCCGGGGACCGGAGTCACGTCCGTTGACGGTGACCACCGAACCGCGGCCGACGGGGACCGTGATGGTGCCCGAGGTGTTCGCGGGCGCCTGCACGGTGAGCGTGAACCGCCCGGAGTGCGGGTCGTTGGTCCACTGGGTCTTGATGGTTCCGTAGGCGGTCGGGACGGTGCCGGCGGCCGAGCGGACCGTGCCGGGGTTCGGGGCGATGCTCCAGGTCTGGTAGCCGGCACCGACCGGCTTGACGCCGAGGAGCTGTTCGGTCAGCTGCACCGACGGGGACGCGGCCCAGCCGTGCGCGAGGCTGGCGGTCGCGCGGTTGACGGTGCCGGTGCTGTTCTTGAACTCCCAGAACGCTCCTGTGTAGAGCGGGTTCCGCTGGTCCACCATGGGGCCCCAGGTGCGTCGCATGAGGTCGAGCGCGCCGGTGGTGTCGCCGGTCGTGAACCGGCCGGCGGTCTCCATGCCGTTGCCGAACGGTTCGATGGTGTGCCCGGTCGGGTCCTGCAGGCCGGGGCCCATGATGGCGCCGTACGGGGTCCAGAGCGTCTTCAGCGCGGCGAGGATCCTCGCTTCCTGTCCGGCCGGGACGAAGCCGTACTGGAGGGCGAGGGCGTTGGCGTCCTCGACGACGACGTCGGGCTTGGTGCTGCTTTGCCCGTAGGCGCCCAGGGTGGGGTTCCAGAGCTTGCTCATGACCGCGGTCTTGATGGCGTCGGCTTTGGCGTCGTAGCCGTCGGCCAGGGCCGGGGTACCGGCGGTGCGCTCGAGCCACGCCATCTCGCGGAGGACGATGTAGTAGTCGATGCTGTACTTGGTGACTTCGCCGGTCTGGGTCGCCTGCCAGTAGTCGCGGTCGTTGGAGACGACGAGGTTTCCGGCGTCGAGGAAGCTGTCGTTGTAGGCGAGTTCCTTGCGCAGCGCGGGAAGCGCGGCGGTGATGTAGGCCTTGTCGCCGGTGTAGCGGAAGTAGTCGACGAAGGCGCGCGCTCCGTAGCCGGAGTAGTTGTTGGAGTAGAAGAGCGGTGAGCCCGCGGGGTTGGTGCGCTTGGAGAAGTCCGGCGATCCGGGGAACGCGCCGTCGGCTCGCTGGGTCGCCAGCAGCGTGTCGAGCGAGGACTTCACGTACGGGGCTCCGGCGTTGCCGAGGCTGGTGAGCAGGGTGGGGATTTGGACGAGGAGGTCGCCGGTCCAGATGCTGCGGTCGCGTTTGGCGCCGTCGTAGATCCGGGCGTCCGGGAGTCCGTTGAGGCCGGGTGCCTTGAGGTTCATCTGCAGTGTGTAGGCGCCGGAGTACCACATCCGGTTGAGCTGGTCGTCGCTGGAGAGGAACCAGCCCTGGTAGTCGGCCGGCGTCGCGCGGAAGGCCTGGAAGTTCACGCCGAGGGAGGAGAGGCTGACGCTGCCGGGGGAGGAGAGCGTGAGCAGCGCGAACCGGAAGCCGCCGTGGAATCCGCCGGTCAGCCGGCCGGGCGCGGTGGGTTGGAAGGTGTCGGGGCCGCCGACGCCGGCGAGGCCGCGTGACTCGTCCGAGCTGGGGGCGCCGGGCGATGACGTGACGGTGGCGCCGGCGGGGAGGTCGGCGTTCAGCGCGGGCTTGACGGTCACGGTGCGGGCCGTGGTGTCGAAGGCGGTGATGGTGCGGGTGACCGGCGTGGTTCCCGGTGCCGTGAAGGTGATCGTGTTGCCGGTCTCGAGGTTGGCCGCGGAGGTCAGCGGGATCTGCGTCGCTCCGCTGGGAACCGCGGCCGAGACGGTGGTCGAGGCCGGGGTGCGGATGTACTGGCGGGCTTCGGCGGTGACCAGGGTGAGTGTGGGGGAGCCGGTGACTCGGGTGAGGTCAAGGTAGGGCGTTCCGCCGACCTCCTTGCCGAAGTCGAGCAGGACCGAAGCCGGGGTGCCGCCGGCGACGGTGGTGAGCGTCGTCGCCGGCCCGTGGGAGTTCAGCGGGGACTGGGGATGGTCGACGTCACCCCGGCCCTCGGCCCGGACGGCGTGCACGTCCGGGGTCGACGGTCCGAGCACATAGGACTTCCAGGCCGAGGTGTCCAGCCCGCGTGCGTCGGGCTGGAACGCCTGCCCGGGTGTGGCGGCGAGGACCGGGGTGACGGCGGTGAGCAGTCCGACCGTCGCCAAGCGGCGGAGTCTCGCGGTGGTGAATCGTTTCAATTCAAGTGCCTCTCTCCTCTTCGAGCGGAGGACTGCGGGGGTGGTACGGCGGCCGAGGGGACGCGGGCCAGGAGCAAATCTTCGGTACCCGCCGCGACGATGGGCAAGCGTTTGTCCGATACCGGACGCGCACCCGGGCATCCGCCCTGGTCAGCGCGGCGGCGGGCGTTCACGCGTCTGCACTAACATGAACCGGAGAGGTCCACGGCGTCGCGAGAGGAACAGTCGGCTGAACAGGGTCACGATTCGCGACGTCGCCGAGCTGGCGCGGGTGTCGCCGGCATCGGTGTCGAACTACTTCCACAAGCCGCGAAAGCTCTCCGATGGAACGAGGCTGCGGATCCAGCAGGCCGTCGACGCGCTCGGGTTCGTGCCGAACGACGCCGCCCGGACCCTCCGCACCGGCGTGAGCCCGGTCATCGGCTACATCGCCTTCGAGCTCGCCGGGGCCACCACCCCGGAGATCGCCGCGGCGATCGAGAAACGGGTGTCGGCCGAGGGCATGTACATGCTGATGGCCAACGACACCGGATCCGAGCAGCGTGAGCGCAGTTACCTGCAGCTGTTCGCCAAGCAGCTGGTGAGCGGGGTCATCATCGCCCCGGTCGGCAACGTCGAGGCGGAGCTGGCCCGGATGCGGTCCTTCGGCATCGCGAGTGTCCTCAGTGCACGCCACGCCGAATCGCCCGAGCAGGCGTCCGTGTCGATCGACCACGTCGCCGGCGGCAAGCTGGCCGCGACCCACCTGATCGAGCAGGGCCGCAAGCGCATCGGGTTCGTCTCGTCGTCCCTGGAACTGAAGCAGGTGGCCGACCGGCTCAACGGCGCCCTGTCGGCGGTGCATTCGGCTCCCGGGGTCACGCTGGAAGTCCTCCCGGTGCCCGAGCGGTCGGTCGAGGCCGGTATCGCCTGTGCGGACTCGATCGCGAGGAGGCCGCCCGCGGCGCGGCCGGACGCGTTGTTCTGCGCCAACGACCTGCTGGCCATCGGGGTGGTGCAGGCCTTCGTGTCGTCGAAGGTGGTCAGCGTGCCGGCCGACATCGCCGTGGTCGGCTACGACGACATCGAGTTCGCCCGGTCGACGATCGTGCCGCTCACCTCCGTCCGGACGCCTCACGCGGAGCTGGGCACCGCGGCGGCCGACCTGCTCTTCGCCGAGATCGACGCGCTCGCCGGCCACGACGGTGCCGCCCTGCCCCGGCCGCAGATCGAGTTCTCGCCCGAGCTGGTCGTGCGGGCCTCGACCGTCCGGCAGTGATCGCCTCGCCAGTGCGGCGGCGCGCATCGCGTTATTAAATCGTTTTACCGCACCCTGCGAGCGGTCTTGACGGTGATAGGAGGTCGTGTGATGTGATGCCCTCCGCCATCGAGGTAAAACGTGTAACCAACGGTGGTGTGCTGCTTCGACGAAGAAGGAGACCTCATGGCCGAGAAGACCGCCGCCACGCTGGACCGCAGACACTGGATGCTCGCCATCGCCGCGGGCATGGCATCGCTGCTCGATTCGGGTGCGATCATCTCCGTCGGCCTCGGCCTGGCGCTGTGGAAGAAGGCGTTCGACCTCGACGTCTGGACCGTCGGGGTGCTGGGCTCGGCTTTGACCCTGTTCATCGCGGTCGGCGCGCTGGCCGGCGGGCGGCTGGCCGACCTGGTGGGCCGCGGCCGGATGTTCTCGATGACGATCCTGCTGTATGCGGCCGCGGCCGCGGCCATCGCGCTGGCCCCGAACGCGTCCGTGCTGGTGGCCGGCGTGATCGTGCTCGGCGTGGCCGCCGGCGCCGACCTGCCGACGTCGCTGGCGGTGCTCACCGAGCGCGCGCCGGAGGGCACCCAGGGCCGGCTCGTCGCCTTCACCCACGTCATGTGGACGGTCGGCGTCGTGGTGGCGACCCTTCTGGGCTTCGCCGTCTCCGGTCTGGGCGTTCCCGGCATCAGCATGATCTTCGGCCTGCTCGCGGTGCTCGCCGTCGCGACGTTCGCGTTCCGCGCGTTCTACCCGCCGTTCCGGCGGCTCGAGGAAGAAGCGCTGGAACGGCACACGACGGCGGGCGTCGACCCCGCCGAGGCCGTGCCGCTGGCCGGCCTGCTCCGCGACCGGACCTCGCTGGTCCTGATCGCCCTCACGGCGCTCTTCTACCTGTTCTTCACCCTCGTGGCGAACACTTTCGGCTCCTTCAAGACCTACTTCCTCGTCACGGTCGGTGGCACGACCCAAACGACGGCCACCGGCCTGTCGTTCGGGACCACCCTGATCGGGCTGGTCGGCACGATCGTGTTCACCCGCATCGCGGACACGAAGTGGCGCAGCCGGTTCTTCGCCCTCGGCGTGGTCGTCTTCGTCGCCTGTCAGCTGCTCATCGCCGTCACGGGCGGTGTCGTGCTGCCGGCGATGATCGCCGCCTTGGTGCTCTACAACGTCGCCTTCCCGTTCATCGGCGAGGCGCTGTACAAGATCTGGACGCAGGAGTCGTTCCCGGTCAACGCCCGCGCGACCGTGCAGGGCTTCACGATCGCGATCGCCCGGTTCATCGCCGCCGGCTTCGCGCTCGTCACACCCGCGCTGATCGCGTGGAGCCCGAAGGGTCTTTACCTCCTGCTGGCCGCGTTCGCCTTGGCGTCGGGAGGCGTCGGCACGGTCATCCTTCGCCGCCGGCGCACCGCCGCGACGCGGTCTCCCGCCCGGACCACCGCCCTCACCAAGGAGGCTCTTTGATGACGAGTGACGCGATCGTCACCGTCCAAGCTCCCCGCATCGGTTCCGGGGAACCCTTCGTGAGCACTGCGACTCCTAGGCTGTCGTGGAAGACGTTGTCACCGGCCGGAAACTGGCTCCAGGCGAGCGCCGAGGTCGAGCTCGTCACCGCGGACGCGCGGGTCACGGCGTCGATCGACGGGGGCGAGTCGGTCTTCGTCGAGTGGCCGTTCATTCCCTTGCGGGTGCGGGAAACGGCTACCGTCCGCGTGCGGGTCCGAGGGGTCGACGGCTCGGCTTCGCCGTGGAGCGCACCGGCCGATGTGACGGCGGGCTTCCTCGGTCCGGAGGAGTGGTGCGCGCGGTTCGTCGGGCCCGGTTCGGACGAACCCCACCTGCTGCGGACCACCTTCGAGGTCCACGGTGGCGTGCGCCGGGCAACCCTCTACGCGACGGCTTTCGGCGCCTACGACGTCCGCCTCAACGGCGAGGCGGTCGACGACGCGGTGCTGAAACCCGGCTGGACGAGCTACCAGTGGCGGCTGCTGTACGACGTCGACGACGTGACCGGGCATCTGCGCCAGGGCACCAACACTCTCGGCATCGAGCTGGCCGGCGGTTGGTACACCGAGGACTTCGGGTTCCGCGACGCCGCACGCCGGTTCTACGAAGGCAATCCCGCCGCGGCGGCGCAGCTGGTGATCGAGTACGAGGACGGCACCCGCACCACGGTGACCACCGACGAGCGCTGGCGGTGGTCACCCGGCCCGGTCGTCGCGGCGAGCATCTACCAGGGCGAGACGTACGACGCGCGGCGCACCGGCGACTCCTGGAGCCCGGTCGTGCTGGTCGACGTCCCGGACGTGCGGCCGGAACCCCGCTCGAGCCCGCCGGTGCGCGTGATCGAGCGCCGCGAAGTCGCGGAGGTGCTCACCACGCCGTCGGGCAAGACGGTGCTCGACTTCGGCCAGAACCTCGTCGGGTGGGTCAGGCTCACCGTCACGGGACCACGCGGGCACACCATCACCTTGCGCCACGCCGAAGTTCTGGAGCACGGCGAACTCGGTACCAGGCCGCTGCGCAACGCCGCGGCGACGGATCGGTACACCCTCAGCGGCGAGGGCGAAGAGACGTGGGAACCCCGTTGGACGTTCCACGGCTTCCGGTACGTCGAAATCGGGAACTGGCCCGGCGAGTTCTCACCCGCGTCGGTCTCGGCCGCGGTCGTCCACACGGACCTGCCGCGCACCGGCGGGTTCACCACCTCGCACCCGCTGCTGCGGCAGTTCCACGACAACGTGGTCTGGGGGATGCGCGGGAACTTCCTGTCGATCCCGACCGACTGCCCCCAGCGCGACGAGCGCCTCGGGTGGACCGGCGACATCCAGGTCTTCGCCCCGACGGCGTCGTTCCTCTACGACTGCGACGCGTTCTTGCGCTCCTGGCTGGAAGACGTGATGGCCGAACAACGCGCGGCGAACGGTGTCGTCCCGATGGTCGTGCCTGCCGTCATTCCCCAGGTACCCGGGCAGTCCGAGCCGGTCGCCGCCTGGGGCGACGCGATCACCGTCGTGCCCACCGTCCTGCGGGAACGCTTCGGCGACCGAGACGCGCTGGTGGCGTGCTTCGACGCCATGGCGGCGTGGGTGGACACGGTGACGGATCGGACGGACCTGCTGTGGGAGGGCGGGGTCCAGTTCGGTGATTGGCTCGACCCCGACGCCCCGCCGGACCAGCCCGGCCAGGCCAAGACCGACGCCGGGTTGGTCGCCACGGCCTACTACTACCGCTCGGCCGAGCTCACCGCGCAGGCCGCCAGGCTGCTGGGTCGCGAGGAAGACGCACGCCGGTACGGCGACCTCGCGGCGAAGATCGCCGGCGCGTTCCGCGGCACGTACCTCACGCCGCGGGGCCGGATGATGTCGGACGCGCCGACGGCCTACGCCCTCGCGATCGTGTTCGGTCTCGTGGAGGGCGAACAGAAAGCCGCGACGGGGGAGCGGCTGCGGCACCTCGTCCGGGCGTACGGCTACCACATCGCCACGGGTTTCGTCGGCACGCCGATCATCTGCGACGCACTCACGGCGACCGGCCACGCGGACGCGGCTTCGCGGCTCTTGGTCCAGACCGAGTGCCCGTCGTGGCTGTACCCGGTGACGATGGGCGCGACCACGATCTGGGAGCGCTGGGACTCGATGCTGGAGGACGGCTCGATCAACCCCGGGCAGATGACGTCGTTCAACCACTACGCCCTCGGCGCGGTCGCGGACTGGCTGCACCGGTGCGTGGCCGGTCTCGCACCCGCCGAGCCCGGCTACCGGCGCATCCGGATCGCCCCGGTCCTGCTCGACGCGCTCGACGACGCCTCGGCGTGGCACGAGACGCCGTACGGACGGGCGTCGGCGGGCTGGTCCCGCTCGGGCGACCTGGTGCGCTTCGAAATCGTGGTGCCGCCCAACACCCGGGCGCTCGTGTGCCTCCCGTCCGGCGCGGACCACGAGGTGGGCAGCGGGACCCACACGTGGACGGAGAGCCACCCACGCCCGCGCCGCACACGGACCGGGTTGGGGCTGGACAGCGACCTCGCCACGATCGTCGACGACGTCGAGGCGTACCAGGCGGTTCTGGCGGCGATCAGCTCGATCGACCCCGGACGGGCTGCGGCATTCCGCCGCACGACCCGGTGGACGCCCGGACGCCGGCTGCGCGATCCGCTGAGCCACACGCCGCTCGAAATCGTGGAAGCCATCGAAAAGGCCCTGGCCGCGCTGCCGACCGCTACGGTCGTCGGGTGACTTTGCTGGGGGTCTACGAAGAAGACGAGTACCTGCCCGACTACGGGACGGTCGTGGTCCGCGACCGCTACGCCGCCGACGGGCTGGCACCACTGGAAAACGTGGTGCTGGCCGAGTTCGGGACCGACGCGTTGTCCGGCACGGTCGCCACCGCCGGCGACGGCTGGGTGCACGGCCACGCCGGGGACCCGTTCCAGGCCGTGCGGCTCGAGGCGCACGACGCGCCGCCGGCTTTCGTGGCCGACGAGTGGGAGGACGTCGTCGAGACGCCGTTTCGCAGCCGCGGCGGCCGGATCGCCTTGGAGCTGCTCACCGGCGGCGGGCACGACGACGGCCTGGACCTCGGCCGGCGGGGGCTGTTCCGGGCCCGGGTGGCCCGCCGCGCGGCCGTCGACGGCGAAGAGGGCGACGTCTGGCTCATGCAGTTCTGGCCGGCCGCCGAGCCGGGCTCGCCCCGGTGGGTGCGGCGGACCCGCCCGGCCGTCTCCGCGCCGGATTCGGGCTGGCGGGAGGTGCTCGGTCACGCCGTCATGGACGTCGCGTGGCGCGCCGCCGGGTACGGGCCGCCCCAGCCGGACACCTGGCTCGACGAACCCCTGCGCGGCGACCCGCCCGACGAGTCGATCTGCGCGCAGCTCGGCGTCGCGCCACCCGGGTCGCCGCGGGACGCGGTCGCGCTGCTGGTCGCGGCCGGGGTGCTGGCCCTCGAGGGCGACGGCCACCGGCTGGCCGAGCACCCACCGCCCGCGGCCGAGCGCCTCGAGCTGCCCGACCGGCTCGCGGCGCTGGTCGGGCAGGCCGCCGATCGTGCGCGGTACGCGTGGGTCGTCGCGGACCTCACCAGCGTCGCCGCGTGGGGTGATCCCGCTCCGCTCGGCGATCTCGCCGAGCGGCTGCTCGTCGCGCCGGGCGAGCTCCCCGGCCTGCTCGCCCACGCCACCGCCACCGGGCTGGTCCAGCGGGTCGTGGGCGGGATCGTCGCGCTGCCCCGACGCGAACCGGAACAGGTCGTGGTGCCCGTGCCCGCGTCCCGGCCGCCTCGCGCGGCGAACCCGGTGACGTTCGAGGGGGCGCCGCCGCGGGCGGGGGTTGTGGCCGGCAACGGCGACGTCGTGGTGTGGCGCCTGGACGGCCCGGTCGTGCTCGGCCACGTCCCGCACCAGTACCGCTACCACGCCTGCGAGACGCTCACCGGGATCGCCGTGGCGACCTCGGGTGGCCCGGGCACGCTGGTGCGGTGGGACGGCTCCGCCGAGCCGCTGCCGGCCGACCTCGGCACGCGCCCGGTCCGCAGCGCCGACGGCCGGTACCTCGGCGGCGTCGAGCTGCACGTCGGGCGCCGGTCGTGGGACCGGCCGCACCTGCTGGACGTCACCACCGGCGAAGTGGCGAGCCTGCCCGAGTCGCCCGAGCTGACCCGGCGCGCGATCGGGGTGTTCGACGGCGCGCTGTACTACACCGACGGCCGGCAGACGTTCCGCTGGCGCCCCGGCTCCCCGCCCGAGCCGCTCGCCCCCGACCTCTGGCAGATCGACCCGCTTTCGGGCGCGGCGCTGGAGCGCGGCGCCGGGGATGCGTTCCTGCACACCCCGGACGGCACCCGGATCGCGGTCCCCGCGGACCGGCCGTACGAGCTGGTGCCGGGTGGGGTGCGGCTCATCGCGTTCGACTACCCGGGGCACTCGGCCTGGCTGCTCGACGCCGGTGCGGAGGCGCCGGAGGAGCACCCGGTGCCCGACGGCTGCGAGCTGAGCACGGCGGTCCCATCGGCGCCGTTCTGGGAGACCCCGTCGACGGTGGCGTTCCAGCACGAGAAGGGTGCCCGGACGCGCCTGGTGCGCTGGCACGTGCCAGCCGGCCGGTTCGACCATCACGACCTGCCGGAGCTCGTCGGCTACCGGCCCTTTTCGGTCCAGCCTGTCCTTCGCGCATGACCATGGCTACTTCCGCCGTCCGAGGGCCTTGGCGCGATCGTGTGCCCACCCGGCGAGCACGATCCCGGCCGCCGTGGCCACCAGGTAGCCGGCCAAGGTCAGAGTGAACCCCGCCCCCAGCCACGCCGGCAGGCCGACGTTCGCGTGGTCGATCAGCAGCCGGATCGCGCCCTGGGCGCCCACCACCGTCAGGACCGCCCCCAGGATCTGCAGCACGTCGAACTTCATGGTTCCCCTCCCAGTGTTGATACGGTCGTATCATAACCATGGGTGATAGCGTGACGGCGTGGCGGGGAGCCGGATCACGGTGCGCGTGGGCGAGCGGCAGCTGACGCTCTCGAATCTCGAGAAGGTGCTCTACCCGCGCCACGGCTTCACCAAGGGCGAGGTCCTCGACTACTACACGCGCATCGCGCCGCTGCTCCTGCCGCACATCCGCGACCGCGCCATGACCTTCGTGCGATTCCCCGACGGCGTCGCCGGCGGCTCGTTCTTCGAGAAGGACGTCTCCCGGCACGCGCCCGACTGGGTCCGCACCGCCCGCCTCGCCGTCGGCGGCCGCGGCAAGGACCACGAAATCGTGGCCTACCCGCTGATCAACGACCTGCCGGAGCTCGTCTGGGCGGCGAACCTCGCCGCGCTCGAACTGCACGTCCACCAGTGGACCGTCGACGCCGAGGACGAGCGGAGCACGCCGGACCGGCTCGTCTTCGACCTCGACCCCGGACCCGGCGCGACGGTCGTCGACTGCTGCCGCGTCGCCGAGCGCCTGCACGACGTGCTCGCCGCCGACGGGCTCACCCCGGTGGCGAAGACCAGCGGCTCCAAGGGCATGCAGCTCTACGCGGGCGTCGTGACGACGGACGCCGGCGAGACGTCGCAGTACGCGAAGGCGCTCGCCGAGCGGCTCGCGGCCGAGACGCCGGACCTCGTCGTCGCGCGGATGACGAAGACGCTGCGGCCGGGCAAGGTCTTCATCGACTGGAGCCAGAACAACCCGTTCAAGACGACGGTGGCGCCGTACTCGCTGCGCGGGCGCGACGAGCCGACGGTGTCGACCCCGGTCACGTGGGACGAGGTGCGCGCCTGCCGGCACGTCTCGCACCTGAGGTTCACCGCCGACGAGGTCCTCGACCGCGTCGACGACCTCGGTGACCTCTTCGCCGAACTGGACCGGACGCGCGTTCCGATTCCTGCGTTCGGCTGAATTTCGGAATTCGCAATTCCGCGGGGAAACCACACCGCGTCCGGAGGTGGCAGCCGATGCGGCCGCCGAAATTGCGGAACGGCGGGCCCGACCAGGCGATTCGATCATCCCCTGTGGACCGCTGCACGTGCAGACGGCCGTGTCGGTGCACAGCCCCGCCGGTCGACGTTGATTCCCTTGTGCACCAAGCTGGACGAACTGGGTACGGTCTACGCGTAAACCATCATCTTGAGCCGCCGGAGCCGGTCATGAGGATCCAGAAACCGCCGCGGCTTTCGCGAGCCTTCGGCCGGTCTTCGTCGGGTGCGTTGTGCGAACCGTTCTCGGTCGCGACCACGTTCCCCGGCGATCGAAGCACGCTCGTCGCGGTGGTGGGCGACATTGATCTCGCGACCGTCGCCATTCTTGTCGAATGTGCGGAAACCGCGCTGAGGACCGGCGGCCCGCTCGTCGTCGACCTCGGCGGGGTGACCTTCTGCTCCGGCGCCGGCCTCCGGGCGCTGCGGCGGGTGCAGCGGCGCGCCGACGAAGCGGCCGTCCCGGTCGCGTGGGTGGTGTGCACACCGGCGGTGTGGCGGGTGCTGCGGGGGACCGGGGTCACCGGCTTCTCCTGCTACCGGGATCGGGCCGACGCGCTGGCGGCGGTCGGCTGATCCGCTTCGACCGGCCGGGCAGGGTGCGCGGCCGGGCTCCGGGAAGAAGGGAAACGGGTGTCCGTCCTGATCGACACCGATCTCGAGTTCTAGTTCCAGCGCGGCCTGCGCGCGTACCTCGGCGAGGTGGCCGGGGCGCTCGGCTTCGGCCTCGAGTCCTGCACCGTGGACGTGGACGTCCCGGTGTCGGCCTACGTCGCGGTGGACTGGCGGCTGCGCCGGTTCCCCCACCGTGACGTGGCGCTGCTGTGGGACGAGGTGCACGGCTGGGCCGTCGCGGTCGAGGCGGCGTGCGGGGAGGAGATGATCGTGCTGGCCTACCTCGGCGGGTCCGACATCCTGCCGCCGTCGCGCGCGATCGTGCGGTTCCTGGCCGCGTTGCGCGCGGGGGACCTGGAGCCGGACGGGCCCGGTACACCCGTGCTGCGCCGCGCCGGGAGGCACCAGGAGCTCCTGCCGTTGCTGCCGGCGGGGTGACGCGCCCGCGGTCGATCCTCCGCACTGGAGCGATGGGGTCGATGCCGGACGCGGTGGCGCCGATGCTGGCCGTCGACGGGTCCCTCCCGGACGACGACCACCACGGCTACGAGTGGAAGTGGGACGGCTTCCGGGGCTGCGCGCGCGTCGCCGACTCCGGCGAGGCCCGGATCACCAGCCGCAGCGGCAGCGATCACACTCACCGCTACCCGGAGCTGCAGGACGTCTTCGCGCCCGCGCTCGGCGGTCACCCGGCGGTGCTCGACGGCGAAGTCGTCGCGCTGAACGCGGCCGGCCGCCCCGAGTTCGAGCTGATGCAGCGCCGCGCCATGCACGAGCCGACGGCGAAGCTGCGGGCCGAGGTCCCGGTCGTCTACTTCGCCTTCGACCTGCTGCGGATCGGCGCGGAGTCGCTGCTGGACCGGCCCTACGCGCAGCGCCGCGAGCTGCTCGCGGAGCTGGTCCGGCCCGCCGACGGCCGGCTCGTCGTGCCGCCCTGGTACACCCGCGCCGACATCGCGCCGGACCAGCTGCTGGCGACCGCGGCCCAGCACGGCATCGAGGGGGTCGTCGCGAAGCGGCTGGACGCGCCGTACCTGCCGGGCGCCCGTTCGCCGTTGTGGACGAAACGCGCGCTGACCCAGACGCGCGAGGTGGTCGTCGGCGGCTGGCGGACCGGTGCCGGCCGTCGCGCGGGCACGCTCGGCGCGCTGCTGCTCGGCGGGTACGACGACGACGGCGCGCTCGTCTACATCGGTGACGTCGGCACCGGGTTCTCCGACGACGCGCTCGATCACCTCCGCGACGTCCTCACGCCGCTGGCGCGCACGGCGTGCCCGTTCGCGACGGAAGTGCCGCGCGACCGCGCCCGGGGCGCGCACTGGGTCGAGCCGGACCTGGTCGGTGAGGTCGTCCACCGCCGTGTCACGCCGGATCTGCGGCTGCGCCACACGTCGTGGCGCGGTCTGCGGCCGGATCGGACGCCCGATGAGGTCCGCGTACCGAAACCGACAGGAGCGTTGTGACCACATCCGTGCGTCTGGTCGAGATCACCGGTGACAACCGGGACGCGGTGTGCGCCCTGCGCGTCCACCCGGGTCAGGAGCGGTTCGTGGCGTCGGTGGCGAAGTCGCTGGAGGACGCCGCGACGACGCCCGAGGGCGAGCCCTGGTACCGGGCCGTCTACGTCGGCGACGAGCCGGTCGGCTTCGTGATGCTCAGCTGGGACGTCCCGCCCGGGCGCCCCGGCGTCCTCGGGCCGTACTACCTGTGGCGGCTGCTCGTCGACGGGCGGTACCAGGGCCGCGGGATCGGCCGCGCGGTGCTGGTGGAGGTCGTCTCGCTGGTGCGGGCCGTCGGCGGGACCGAGCTGCTCACGAGCCATCAGCCGGACGACGACGGCCCGGGCGCCTTCTACCGGAAGTTCGGGTTCGTCCCGACCGGGGAAATCGACGACGGGGAGCCCGTGCTGCGGCTCGATTTGTGACGGCCGTCACGGCCGGTCACATCGGCCCGGTGGACGGAGTCGTGGGGGTGACGGACCCGGAACCCGGCGTCCGCGAGCCTCCGGAGGAGTTCCGATGTCCACCGCGTACCTGATCGTCACCCTCTTCGCCGCCGCCTTCGTCGCGTTCTCGGCCGTCTCGGTCTTCACCCGGGCGAAGTGGGTCGTCGAACCGATCACCTCCTACGGCGTGCCGGAGGCGTGGTGGCCGTGGCTGGGCGCGGCGAAGGCGGCCGGCGCGGCAGGCCTGGTCGTCGGCCTGTTCGTGCCGCCGATCGGCGTCGCCGCGGCGATCGGGCTGGTGCTGTACTTCCTCGGCGCCGTCGTGACCGTGGCCCGAGCCCGCTCGTACGGGCACCTCGCGTTTCCGGTGATCTACCTGGCGCCGGTGGTCGCTTCGCTGGCGCTGCTGTCCTGACCGGCGAGCCAGGTGAGGGCGTCGGTCGCGTGGTCCAGCACGGAGATGTGGCCGTCGCCGGGGGTGAGCCGGAGTTCGGCGCCGGGGATCCGCGAGGCGAGCCACTCGCTGTGCGTGGCGGGGATCATCCGGTCGTCCTCGCCGTGCACCAGCAGGACCGGCGCGGTGATGGCGGCGAGGTCGCAGCCCCAGGGCTTGACGGCGGAGAGGTCGTCGTCGATCAGGCCGACGGCCCCGAGCGCGGGCCGGACGACGTCGTTGAGCCAGGACCACGACCCGTTGAGGGCGGCGAAGTCGGCGTCGGTGAAGACCTCGGGATCGAACTCGGCGGCGGCTTCGTACTTTTCCTTGGCGGCCCGTCCTTCGGCGGCGGCGCGCAGGGCGGCGGCGCTGGCGGCGGCCATGCCGTCGAACCAGCCATCGGCCTCGAAGGGCGCGATGGCAGCGAGGATCGCGACCGCTCGGACGCGTTCGGGGAGCAAGGCGGCGGTGGCGAGGGCGGGCGAGCATCCCCCGGAGTGACCCATGACGGCGAAGCGGTCGACCCCGAGCGCATCGGCGACGGCGGCCGCGCACCCGGCGGCGTCCCCGACGGTCCGGTCGGGCCGGGGAGTGGAGGAGCCGTAGCCGGGCCGGTCGTAGGAGATCCACCGGACGCCGAGCGTTTCGGAGAGCGGCAGGAGTGGTCCGGGCGGGGCGCCGAGGTTGGGCGTGCCGTGGTGCCAGAGGACGGTGAGGCGCGCGGGGGCGCCGGTGTCGTAGACGTGCAGGGTGCGCCCGTCGGGCCGGGCGAGGTCGGTTTCGGTGACGTTCACCGGGCCAGCTTTCCGGCCAGCCAGGCCAAGGACAACGGGTACCGGTAGTCGATCGCGGCGTGACCGGCCTCGAACAGCTCGAAGTGGATGCGATCTTCCGGCAGCCCCGCCTTGACCACCTCCGCCCGGAACGCCTCCGCGCCGACGTCGAGGAAGTACTCGTCGCTCGTGCCCGCGTCGATCCACACCGCCCGCCACGACCGGACCGCCGAAGCGCGGCCGGGCACCATGCGGACCGGGTCCCAGTCGAGCCAGCGCTGCCACACTTCCGGCCGCAGCACGCCCGTCGCCGGGTCGAACGGCAGCTCCGGCGTCCCGTCCGGGCGCGCCGAGAAGCACGCCGACACCCCGAGCAGCTGCAGCAGCGTGGCGTCCACGGGGTCGGTGAACGCCGGCCGCGCGCGGAAGTCCGCCCACCACGCCTGGATGTCCTGGTCGTAGCCACGCAGGGCGCGGACCGCCTTGCCGAAATCCGGGACGTAGCACAGCTCGTACAGCGAGTCGCCCGCGTGCGTCGCCAGGGCGCCGAACAGGTCGGGGCGCAGCATCGGCGTGATCATCGCACCGAACCCGCCGGACGACTTGCCCGCGATCGCGCGGGACTCGCGGTCCGCGATCGTCCGGTAGTGCGCGTCGACCCACGGCACGATCTCGTCGCACAGGTACGAGTGGTAGCGGCCCGTCCCGGGCGAGTCGACGAACTGCGAGCCGCCGTACGCGGTCCACGCGTCGACGTACACCACGACGCAGCCCGGCGCGCCGGCGGCGAACACCGCGTCCGCCGTCTCCACGAACGGCTGCCGGAACGGCGTGCGGTTGGCCCACATCGACAGGTGCCCGGTGTAGCCCTGGATGACGTACACCACGGGGTACCGCTCGGAGCCGTCGTCGTAGCCCGGCGGGACGTAGACCCACAGCGGCCGTTCGTGCGGGTCGCCGAGCGGGTTGTCCCGCAGCAGCGCGGATTCGACGGTGTGCCGGTCGAGCCGGCCGGCGAGGTCGCCGTCCCAGGGCAGCATGCCGCCAGTCAACCACGCCCAACCGGTTGCAGGGGCTAAGCGATACCTCTTTTCCGCGGGTAGCGTTGAGCCGTTTCGCCCCGACTTCCGTGTTATGGGCACGGTGGTGGGATAGGGGAATGCGGGGAAGACCATGAAACATCCGGGGCCGTTGTTCACGCTGCTCGCCGGTGTCGTGCTCGCCGGCGGGATCGGGATCGTCAACCTGGCGACGGGGACCGGCGTCGCGCCGGTCGCCGGGGCCGCCAACGCCGCCAACGCGGCGAGTTCGTCGCCACCGACGACCTCCGCGGCGCCGAAAGCCGAAGCGCCGAAGGCGGACGCGCCCGCACGGGCGGACTACGCGGGGCGCGTCACCGGCGGCGGCGCGTCCGTCGCGGTGTCGGTGCGTGACGGCCACGCCATCGCGTACCTCTGCGACGGCAAGAAGGTCGAAGCCTGGCTGCAGGGCGTGACGGTCGGCGGGAAGCTGGACCTCAAAGGGGCGAAGAACGCGAGCCTGACGGGCAGTTTCGACGCCGCGTCGGTCACCGGCACCGTGACGGCGGCCGGCAAGACCTGGCAGTTCAGCGCACCTCCGGCGAAGAAGCCCGCGGGGCTTTACCGCGCGGCGCCGAAGGTGAAGGGCAAGACGTCCAAGGTCGGCTGGATCGTGCAGCCCGACGGCAGCCAGGTCGGCATCCTCACGACGGACGAGGACTCGGCGGCCGCTCCCACGCTCGACCCGGCGGCCGCGACGGCGACCGTCGACGGCGCGCCCGTGACCGCCGAGCCGGTCAGCGGCCTGGCCGGGAACGGTGACTTCTGATGACCACGGCGGGTAATCGCGCTGGGGTCGCGCTCCTCGTGCCACTCGTCGCCGGCGCCGTCGTCTCGGTGGTGCTCGGCGTCTACGGCAGCCTGCACACGCCGACCGGCGTCGCGGTGAACATCGCCGGGTTCTCCAGCGCGCAGTCGGTGAAGGCGTGGCTCGCGACGGTCGTCGTCGTGCTGGCGATCGTCCAGCTGCTCTCGGCGCTGGTGATGTACGGCAAGCTCGGCCGGAACGCACCCGCGTGGATCGCGCCGGTGCACCGCTGGTCGGGGCGGCTGGCGTTCCTCGTGTCGATCCCGGTGGCGCTGCACTGCCTCTACGCGCTCGGGTTCCAGTCGTTCGACACGCGGGTCCTCCTGCACTCGCTGCTGGGCTGCTTCTTCTACGGCGCGTTCGTCGCGAAGATGCTGCTGCTGCGCAGGGACGGCGCGCCCGGCTGGTCGCTCCCGGTCCTCGGCGGCCTCGTGTTCACCGGGCTCGTCGGGCTCTGGCTGAGCGCGTCGCTGTGGTTCTTCACCCAATCGGGCTTGACCTTCTAGGGGGCGATCGTGCGCGACGAAGACACGGAACCGGCGATCACCCGCCGAATCGCGCTCGCCGCGGCGGGCGCCGGGCTGGTGGCGGGCTGCAGCACCTACGGCGGCTCGAATTCCGGGACGTCCGCCGCGGCGCCGCCGCCGGCGGCCGGGACCGAGCTGGGCGCGACCGGCGATGTCCCGGTCGGGGGCGGCAAGGTGTACGCGGACAAGCAGGTGGTGGTGACGCAACCGGCGGCGGGGACGTTCGCGGCCTTCTCGGCGATCTGCACCCACCAGGGCTGCACGGTCGACGCCGTCGCGGACGGCACCATCAACTGCCCGTGCCACGGCAGCAAGTTCAAGATCGCCGACGGTTCGGTCGCGAACGGCCCGGCGTCGCAGGCGCTGGAGAAGAAGACGGTCACCGTCGCGAACGGCAAGATCACCCTGGCCTAGGCTGGTTGTGCGAGGGTTTGCGGGTGAGCATTCCTTCTGCTGGGCGGGCTGACGTCGCGGGCGGTGCGACTCGGGAAGATCTGGCCGCGTGGGATCAGGAGTTTCAGGGTGTATGTGCGCGTCTTGACGGGTTGTTCTACCGGACGGATTCGCGTGCACATGCTCGGCATTATGTGCGCGGGTTGATCGCTCCACTGGAGCGGAAGAACGGCTGGACGATCGCGGATTATTCCGGGGATCCGGAGCCGAGGCGCTTCAGCGGTTGTTAAATTTGTCGCCGCGGGATGCTGACGAAGCGCGGGATCTGGTTCGCGTGTACGCGATGGGGCATTTCGCTGATCCGCGCGGCGTGCTGATCGCGACCCGACCGGGTTTGCCAAGAAGGGAAACAAATCGGCGGGTGTTCAACGTCGGTATTCGGGGACCCTGGGACGGATCGACAACTGTCAGATCGGCGTGTTCCTGGCCTATGCCAATACGGTCGGCGATTGGGTGCTCATTGACCGGGAGCCGTACCTGCCCGATGAGTCGTGGGTGCTGATCCCGGGCGCCGAGCTGAGGCGCGTGTGCCGGCGATGATCTGCTCACCGGAGACGTCGAGGCGCCCGCTCGGTCCGTACCAGCCGCGCACATCCTCAGGAGTGAACTCGCCGGCGCGCGGCACGGCAGCGCGCGGTTTCGGCGAAGGGCACGTCGAGGTAGGGGAAGCTGGTGCGGCCGCGGTGGTCGGCGGCGAGCCGGCGCGACATCGGCCCGTACCGGGCTGTGCCGAGGATGCCACGTCGTGCTCGCGTGGGACGACCCGGCGCAGAACGTCCTGCTGGACCTTTCCGACTGGCCCCGACGGGCGCGTGTCCGTCGCGAACAGGTCCGACGTAGGGCAAGAGCGTCTGGAAGCCTGGCAGTGTCCGTCCGGGCACCAGGATCACCGTTGTGGGATACAAGAAGGCCCGGGAACAGCGGCTACTGTCCGTGGGTTCGACCGGCGACCGAGTTCTGGATCGATTGCTGGTGTTCTGCACTGGGAGTAGTGAGCTGAGCCAGGAGGGTGAGTGCCGCGCGCGAGGGGGAGTCCGGTTCGGTGGTGACGATGACGAGCCGCTGCCCACGACCGTTCGGGAGCGGCATCGCCTGCTGGATGACGTCCACCGGGCCGACCAGGGGGTGGCGCATCCGGTGCGTCGCGATGTCCCAGTCTCGGACCCGGTGCTCTGACCAGAGCGCGGTGAACTCCTTGCTGTGCATGACCAGCTCGCCGATCAGGGAAGCCAGGATCGGGTCGTTCGGGTACTGGCCGACGGCGAAACGCAGCTTCCCCACCACGTCGCGGGCTTTCTTCGGCCAGTCGTCGTAGAGGTCGCGGACGTGGGCGTCGAGGAATACCAGGCGTGCGGTGTTCGGACGCCGACCTGGCTGAGCGGGGCTGCGCGGGTCGAGGTGGCCCGCGAACAACGCGTGTCCGGTGGGGTTCCAGGCGAGCACGTCGCTGTAGCGGCCGAGAACAACGGCCGGCGCGGTCGAGCTGCCCTTCGTCTTCGACCAGGTCGAGTTGCCTTCCTTGCGGGGATGGCACGGTCTGCTCGGGCCGGGGGAACCGGACACCGCATTGGCGGACGAGACTCATGGGGCCTGGGTTCGGTTCGTCAAGACCGGCAATCCTGGTTGGGCACCGAACGTCCGGCACCTCTTTGGGGACAAGACAATCGCGGCCGGCGACAATATCCGATAACTGGCTTCACCGGGCCGAGGCCGCCCCGATGACGGCCTGCTTGCGAGTCGAAGATTTCTGACAGAAGGTTCGATTTTCGCTGCGAGATCTGTCTGCTTCTCGCCCGCAATGCAGCTGTCGCCGTGCTTTGTTCGCCCAGCGGAAGAGGCGGAAGAACCCCCGCACCTGCTCGATCGGTGACTCCGGCTGCTCCAGGGTGGCGAAGTGGCCGCCTCGGGGCATTTCCTCGAACCAGCGCAGGGTCGGTGAAGCGCCGCTCGGCTTCCCGTCGCGACGGGCGGGTGATGTCGCGCGGGTAGATCGACAGCCCGGACGGTGCGGTGACCTTGTCCCGGAAGTGGGCGAAGCTTTCCCAGTACAGGCGGGCCGAGGCGGTGAACCGGTAGAGCGAGATCTCGTCGAGGATCTTCTGCCGGGACACCGTGGTGGAGTTCGCGCGCCACCGCTGGGGAGCTCGTCCGGCGCGGCGGGTGGCACGCCGGACTCGGTGTCCGCCGAGGCCGAGCCGTCCTTGTGGCCACCGATAGGCTCCATTCCGACGGCCGGCGCCGCAATCAACGCCGGCCGCCGTTCAAGACTCCGGGATGGCATTCAGCGTTGACGGCGCCATACTCAGTGTGGTGGTGTTCGGTGTTATCGGGCTCATCCTCGCCGGACTCCGGCTTATCGATCGGGCGGACTTCGCACGGCGCCTGGCCGTACGACGGGGTGGTCGCGCTTTCTATTGAACCGCGAATCAACGCGCTTCCCAGTGGGAATAGCGTCCTTTCTCATCGCGGCGAGCGAGTGCGGCGCGGTTACCCGGGACTCAGTAGCCTGCCTTGACAGTAACTATCGGGTCGCACGTAACGTGAATTCGTGAAGCAAGGCATCCGAGCTCAACCGCTCCCCTTGCACCCCGATGGAGAAGAAACTCATGACAAGACTTCGAGCCCGTCTCTTTCTGGCGCCGGTGCTGGCCCTATCCGCGACGGCTGCGCTCTCGGCTGGTTCGGTGGCGTCTTCGTACGAGGTCGCCCCTTCGGGTGGGCCTTTGGCGCAGGGAAACTACCGCATCGCTGAAACGCGAATCCAGACCCGGCTCGACCTCAATGCCGGGCAGACGCCGGAAAACCTGACCGTGGAACCGGACGGCAGCACCGACGTCAGCTTCGCCAAGAGCCGCCAGGTCGCGCGCATCGCGCAGGACGGTTCGGTCCGGGTGCTGGCCACCCTGCCCCGCCCCGCCGGCGGTGACCACGCCCCGGGGACGGGGTTCCCGGCCACCACCGGAATCACCCGCGCTGCGGACGGCACGCTGTACTTCAACTACAGCGCGGGTGACGCTGGGCTCACCGGCCTGTGGCGGTTGCGTCCGGGCAAGACCGCGGAGCGCATCGTCGCCCTGACGGCCGACAGCCTGCCCAACGGACTCGTCATCGACGAACGAAGCGGACAGGCCTACATCAGCGACTCCAAGCTCAAGACCGTGTGGCGTGCGCCGCTGGCCGGAGGAACGGCCCAGAAGTGGGCGACGGACCAGCTTCTCGCGCCGGTGTCGAGCTTCGGCGCCAACGGCCTGAAGCTGCACAACGGCGCGCTGTGGGTGTCGAACTTCGACCAGGGGCTCCTCGTGCGCATCCCGATCACGTCGTACGGTGCCGCGGGTGCTTTGGCGGTCCGGGCACGCGACCTGCCCGGCATCGACGACTTCGCGTTCACCGGGATCGGCGACGAGCTGCTGGCCACGCTCAACCCGGCCAACCAGGTGGATCTGGTCCGCGAGGACGGGTTCCACACCGCGGTGCTCACGTCCGTCGACGGGCTGCAGAACCCCGCGGCCATCGCCTTGCAGGGTCGGAACATTTATGTGGCCAATGCGGCGTTCTCCACGAACAAGAACCCGAACGTCCTGCTCGGCCGGCTGGTCTCGGGGACCGGTGGAACCTATTCCATCGGAACGGGCCTCTCGCCTCGCGAGCGGGCCAACGCCGAGGCCACGATCGCTGTGTTCGATGGCCTGCTGAACCAGCACACGGTCCGCGCGACCGTCGAACGCTACCTCGATGCGCGGTCGTTCAGCCAGCACAACCCCGATGGTCCTGACGGTCGTGACGCCGTGATCACCACGCTCGAGCCGGTGGTCAAGCAGTTCCCGGACGCCTCCCTCGACATCACCAGGATTGTCACGCAGGGAAACCTGGTGGTTACGCAGGGGCTGTTCAAGCTCAACCCGGAAGATCGGGGAACGGTCGAAGAAGACACCCTTCGGTTCGACGACGCCGGCAAGGTCGTCGAACACTGGGACGTCAAGCAGGCGGTGGCCGAAACCAGCGCCAACGGACACCCTCAGGTGTAGCGGGATCTGCGTGGCCGGACGGGATGCATGATCCCGTCCGGCCACGCAGTGTTTCACCGAAGCCTTACTTCACGCCGCAAAGCGCGTGATCGATGAGCTTGGCCGACGGGTCCACCGGCGAGGACGGGATGGTCGAGGAGTCCTTCGGGATGACCGAGTCGGTGTTGAGGGAGACCATTACGCTGCGCTTGCCGTCGGGGCTGACGCCGTTGCGAGTCTGGAATCCCTGGATATCGCCCGCGTGGGCCCAGGCCCCTCCGCAAGAGTTGGGCGTCCAAAGCAGACCGAGCCCGTAGCGGGCGCCTGGCCACGCACCGGCGAGTTCGGGCGCCGGTACGGTGTTCTGCATCTCTTTGAGCTGAGCGGACGCCAGCAGTCTGCCGCCGATGAGAGCCCGGAGGAAACGGTTGCCGTCGTCGGTGGTGCTGATGATTTCCCCGGCCGCGTCCGCAAACGACGGGTTGAGCTCGGTGACGTCGACGAAAGCACCGAAAAACGGGTTCGCCGACTCCGGGTCGTCGGGGAACCGCTGGTATCCGATGGCATGCGGGTTCGGCAGCCGGGTCCTCGCACCCGGGATGAAAGTGTGGTCCAAGTGCAGCCGGTCGATGATCCGGTCGTGCACTTCAGCCCGCCAGTCGCGGCCGGTCACCTTGGTGATGATCATGCCGGCCAGGACGTAGTTGGTGTTGGAGTACCGCCAGTCCGTTCCCGGTGCGAACGTGGGTGGGTACCGCATCGCGAGCGCAACGAGTTCGTCAGAGTTGTGGGCGTCGAACCGGTGTTGCCGGAAGCCCGGCTCGGTGAAGATGGGCAGCAGGCCCAGCATGTAGTCCGGGAGACCGCTGGTGTGCTGGAGGAGCTGGCGGACGGTGATCTTGGAGCCGTCGTTGCCGTTGCCGGAAACCCGGCCGGGCAGCCATTTGTCCACCGAGTCGTCCAGACTCAGCCGGCCTTCTCCGACGAGCTGGAGCAGGGTGGTGGCCACGAACGTCTTGCTGAAGCTGGCGATGCGGAACTGTGCGCTCCACGGCACCGGGCTGCGTTGTGCCACGTCACCGTAGCCACTGCGGATCTTGATCGATCCGTCACCGGTGCTCAACTGGGCGAGGATGCCGGGTGAGCCGGCTTCGACCACCGAGTCGGCGTCTTGCTGAAGAACATGACGCAACGCGTTTTCCGGCCGGTGCTGGCCGGAGGCTGCGCTCGAGGGGCCGGCCAACGCGGCCAGCACAATGGCGGTGAGTGGCAGAAGGGGCATTCGTCTCATGTCTGCACCGTATGAGTGCCGTCCGGTGCCGGCGTCGCCTTGTCGTGGTGTCTTTCGCTGGTCCTGTGGGACTAGTTCCCGACGCCTGAGCCCTAGTACTGCAACGGCATTCAGGTGAGTGGGTAGCCGCGTCGTTTGTAATGGCTGAGGCGGGCTTGGTGTTGTCGTCGGCGGCGGAAGCAGGACCAGGC
>NZ_JBFBBZ010000031.1:101612-126734 GCF_040682935.1 Amycolatopsis sp. NPDC051061 | reverse complement strand
TACTCGCTACGACAAACTCGCCGTCCGCTACGAAGCTACTGTTCAGATCGCTGCGATCAACGAATGGCTCTGACCCACTTCGATACAGGCCCTAGCTCGGTGGGGCCGCCGTCAGCCCAATGCCGGACGTGGTGACCTTGACAGTGCCGGGGTGGGCGATGACAGCCGGGGAAGGCGCAGCCGCGGTCGCGCAGGTACAGCGCGCGGCGGAGTCCGGGTGGGACCAGGCGGCGTTGGCGTCCGAGGTCGAGGGGTTCGCTCTTGCCGCCTAGGACTGCGGGGATGAGCATGCAGTCGCAGGCGTGGATCCGGGCTTCGGCTGCGGACATCGTGCCCAGGTCACCGAGGATGGCCCGGCCAACGCCGGACTTCAGGTCCTCCAGCGAGACCGCGACCATCACGTGGGCTCGCTCACCGGCCTGCATCGGCAGATCGGGGGAGTTCAACGCCAGGTCGACGGCGTCGGAGAAAGCATCACCGTAACGCTCCTGCGGGGAACGCAAGTCCGGGCCCTCGTCGGTCGTGCGGCGTTGGGCGAGGGAGTCCAGGAGGGCGCTGGCGCGAGTGCCGGTCTCGTCGTCGAACCGACCCTGAAGTTCCCATACCCCGGTTCTCTTGTGGCGCAACGACAGCTCGCGAGAAGGAGTAGCCGGTTCGGTCGTGTCCGGCTCGGCACCATCGGGATCGAGGTGCGCCAGGATCCGCGCACCCAACGCTGCCACTTGCTTGTGTCCGGCCTCGGAGGCGAAGGACAGCAGATGCTGCTCGGCGTCGTCGCGATGCTCGGGCGAAAGTTGAGTCACTACACCGATGATGGTGTCGATCATCGGGGTACTCAGACGGCCCTCGAGAGCAGCAGCGCCGGTAGCGGGAGCAGCCGCGGGCACCGGGCTGCCGTCGAGGTTCCGGCCAGGCGTAAGACCCCGAGCCCGCTTCACGACAGACTCAGCGGCAGCCTTGGGAACATCGGCCAGATGCTCGAACAACCGCGCCACAGAACGGTATCCGAAGAGTTCCATCACACCGCGCGACTCGATTTCCACGAGCAGAGAACCGATCTCGGCCTCGGCAGACCGCACGACAGTGAGCAGCGCGGAGATGCGGTCGGCCAGGGCCACCGCATCCGCTCGCATCACCGCTTCGCTGTCCACGCACCAAGATTACCGACCCACGAACGCATGTTCATCACTCGATCAGGTGGAAGCGGCAATGCGGCAGGCCCACGCCCCGGCGAAGCCGTATCAGGAAAAATCAACCCCCAGGAGCCCAAAGCCCATCGGCATCACCAGCATCCAACCGTCCCCGGTATACACCGATCTTCCGTTCGATCAGCCGCAAGTTCTCCTGCAACTCGACCAACCGATCCAGTACCTCGGCCCGATGTGCCTCCAGCAAGGCCAACCGTTCCGCCTCGTTCCCGCGGCCGGCACCGACCAGCTCCGCGTACCGGCGGATCACCTTGATCGGCATCCCGGTAGCCCGCAGCTTGGTGCAGATCTTGATCCACTCCAGGTCCAGCTGCCGGTACCGCCGCCGGCCACCGGCGGTGCGGTCGACCCGCGTGATCACCAGCCCCGCTCGTTCGTAGTAGCGCAGCGTGTGTGCGCTGACCCCGCTGCGGCGCGCCGCCTCGGCGATGGTCAGCCCGGCCTCGGGGATCGGTTTGACTTCGAGCACGCTCTAAATCCTACCGTCGACGGCATGAAGTCTCCCGCGCTCGTGCTCACCATCTGCTGCACCAGCATCGTCGTGGCCGTCATGGACATCTCGATCGTCACCGTGGCCCTGCCGTCGATCCGCCGCGACTTCGGCGCGTCCGTCGCCGGTCTACAGTGGACAATCGACGCCTACACGCTGGTGCTGGCCGGGTTCCTCGTGCTCGCCGGGTCCACCGCGGACCGGTTCGGGCGCAAGCGCGTCTTCCTCACCGGGCTCGCCGTTTTCGGGCTCGGGTCGCTTCTGTGCAGCGTGGCGCCCGGCATCGGCTGGCTGATCGCCGCTCGCGCCGTCCAAGCGGTCGGCGGCACCATGCTCAACCCGGTCGCCCTGGCCATCGTCGTCACGACCTTCCCCGCGCCGGCCGAACGCGCCCGCGCCATCGGCGTGTTCGGCTCGATGTCCGGCCTGGCGCTCGCGCTCGGGCCGATCCTCGGCGGCGCTCTCGTCGACGGCCTCGGCTGGCGGGCCGTCTTCTGGGTCAACGTGCCGATCATCGCCGTCGCCATCGTGGCCACCGCCGCGTTCGTGCCCGAGTCCCGCGCGGCCCGGGCGCGCCGGTTCGACCCCCTCGGGCAGGTGCTCGTGGTCCTCGTGCTCGGCTGCGTGGTGGAGGCGATCATCGAGGCGCGCCGGCTCGGCTGGACGTCGCCGGTGCTCTTCGGGCTGCTGGTCGTCGCCGGGCTCGGCGTCCTGGGCATCCTCCGCCACGAACCGCGCCGCGCCGATCCGCTGCTCGAACTGCGCCTCTTCCGCAGCGTCTCGTTCAGCGGCGCGATCGTCATGGCGCTGTTCGCGCTCTGCGGGTTCGGTGCCTTCCTGTTCCTCACGACGCAGTACCTGCAGGACGTCCGCGGCCTGTCGGCTCTGGACGCCGGCCTCTGCCTGCTCCCGGTCGGCGTGCTCGTCCTGATCTTGTCCCCGCGGACGGGACGGCTGGTCGGCACGCGCGGGCCGCGGCTGCCGCTGGTCGTCGCCGGGGTCGCGCTCGCCCTGGGCGGCGCCGCGTCGGCGTGGCTCGGCCCGGCGACGCCGCTGCCGCTCGTGCTCGCCGGCTACCTGCTGTTCGGCGTCTTCCTCGGCACGGTCAACCCGCCGATCACGAACACGGCCGTCTCGGGGATGCCGGCGTCGATGGCCGGGGTGGCCGGATCGCTGGCCTCGGCCGGACGGCAGACCGGCACGACCCTCGGCGTCGCGCTCGCCGGGACCATCGCGGGCACGGGGGGAACGGCCGGCGTGTGGTGGCTGGTCGCCGCGCTCGGCGCCGGCGTCCTCGCCCTGGCGCTGCTCAGCACGGGCCGGCGCGCGACGGCGACGGCCACGCGGGCGGCGGCGCTGTTCGCCGAGGTGGAGGGCGGGCCGGTCAGCCTCCGGCGACCGACGGGATGATCTGGACCTCGGCGCGGTCGCGCAGAGCCGCGGACGGGCCGCCGCGGTGGCGGCACTCCTCGCCGTCGACGTAGAAGTTGACGTAGCGGCGCAGCCCCGCCTGCTCGTCGCGCAGCCGCCGTTCGAGCGCCGGGTACCGCTGCGCGAGCGCGTCGAGGAGGGTGCCCAGCGTGGCCGGCCCGGCGACCTCGACCTCCAGGCGGGACTCGCCGCCGGCCTTCTCCCGCAGGGGCCCGGGCACCAGCACGGTGATCCGCACGGTCACACCGTCGCGGCGCGGACGCTCAGGACGTCGGGCAGGTGCGCGACGACCAGCTCCCAGCTGTCGCCGTCGTCCCGGCTGGCGTAGACGTCGCCGGTCCGCGAGCCGAAGTAGATCCCGGCCGGGTCGGCGTCGTCGGCGCACATCGCGTCGCGCATCACCCCGGCCCAGTAGTCGTCCGGCAGCCCCGGGCCCACAGCCTCCCACGACTTCCCGGCGTCCTCGCTGCGGTACACCCGGCACCGGCCGCCGGGCGGGAACCGCATGACGTCGGCGGTCAGCGGGAACGTGTAGATCACCTCGGGCCGGTGCGGGTGGACGACCATCGGGAAGCCGAAGTCGCTGGGCAGGCCGTCGGCGATGGACTGCCAGCTCGCCCCGGCGTCGTCGCTGCGGTAGACGCCGTGGTGCACCTGCGCGAAGAACCGGTCCGGCTCGCTCGGGTGCATCGCGACCTTGTGCACGCAGTGGCCGTACTCGGGGTACGGGTCGGGTACGTGCACGGCCTTGATGCCGGTGTTGCTGGCCCGCCAGGACGCTCCGCCGTCCTCGGTGCGGTAGACGCCGCCGGTCGACATCGCCACGGTGACGCGGCCCGGCTGGACCGGGTCGGGGAGCACCGTGTGGATCGCCTTGCCGCCGCCCCCGGGCGTCCAGTGCTCGCGGTGCGGGTGGTCCCACAGACCGCGGACCAGCTCGAAGGTCCGGCCGCCGTCGGTCGACCGGAAGAGGGCGGACGGCTCGGTGCCGGCGTAGACGACGTCCGGCTCGCTCGGCGGCCCGGGCACGAGCTGCCAGGCCCGGACGAGGGACTCGGCGGTGTCCGGTGGGAACGCGATGGGGGCGTGGTCGGGTTCGTGCCAGGTCGCGCCCAGGTCGTCGCTGGTGGCCACGCTCGGCCCGAAGTGCTCGCTGGTGACCCCGGCGAGCAGCCGCGGGGTGGACCGGCGGGTGTCGATGCCGACCGCGTACACCTCGGTCATCGGGTGGTGCGGCCCGGTCACCTCCCAGTTCGTGCGGCCGTCTGGGCTGGTCGCCAGCCACAGACCCTTGCGCGTACCGATCGCGAGCAGAACGGACATCGAGCACCTTCCTCCCAGTGACCCGCGTCACAGTACTCTTCCGGAAAAATCTCCGGAGAAAAATGTCGAACGCCGCGCGCGACCGATCGACGCGGGGGTGAAGGCCGGTCACCGAGCCCGGGACGAACCGGGCCCCGGCCGACGAGAACCAGGGAGCAAGACCATGCGTTTCCTCATGATGCACCGCATCGACGAGAGCGACCCGCAGGCGTGGAACCCCAGCCCGGAGTTCATGCAGAAGATGGGCGGGTTCATCCAGGAGTCGGCGGAGAAGGGCATCCTGATCACGGCCGAAGGGGTGCACAAGTCGGACAAGGGCGCGCTGGTCCGCAAGCCGCGCGGCGCGGCGATCCGCGTCACCGACGGGCCCTTCGCCGAGGCCAAGGAGGTCATCGGCGGGTTCGCCCTGATCAACGCCGCCGACCGGGCTGAGGCCGTCGAGTTCGCGAAGAAGTACGTCGAGCTGTTCGACCTCGAGATCGAGGTCGAGGTGCGCCAGGTCGTCGAGTTCGACGACCTGCCGGCGCAGGACTGACCGCCGCCGGTGGCGCTAGGCTGGCCCGGAACCGACTCTGGGGGTAGAGCGATGTTCCTGGTCACCGGCGCCACCGGCAACGTCGGCGCGGAAGTGGTTGCGGTACTGGCGAAAGCGGGGGAACCGGTGCGGGCGCTGGTGCGCCGGCCGGACGTCGCGCTCCCGGACGGCGCCGTAGCCGTCGCGGGCGATCTCAACGATCCCGCGAGTCTCGGCGACGCGCTCGAGGGCGCCGACGGGATCTTCCTGCTGCCGGGCTACCACGACATGCCCGGCATGCTGGCGAAGGCACGCGACGCGGGCGTCCGCCGGATCGTGCTGCTGTCGAGCGGGTCGGCGGCGCTGGAAAACCTGGACAACGCGGTCTCGGCGTACCTGACGCTCGCCGAGCGCGCGGTCCGGGAATCGGGGCTGGACTGGACGTTCCTGCGGCCGCGCGCGTTCATGGCGAACGCGCTGCGCTGGCTGCCGCAGCTGCGCGAGGGCGACACGGTCCGCGCGCAGTTCCCGCACGTCGCGGCGGCGTCCATCGACCCCGCGGACATCGCCGCGGTGGCGGCGCGAGCGCTCGCGGGCGGCCACGAAGGGCGGATCCACGACTTGACCGGCCCGGTGGCGCTGCGGCCCGCCGACCAGGTCGCGGTGCTGTCGGAGGTGCTCGGCCGCAAGTTGGAGTTCGTCGGCCTCTCGGACGACGAGACCCGCGCCGAGCTCGAGGCGAGTATGCCGCGCGAGTACGTCGAAGCGTTCTGGGACTTCTACGTCGGCGGAACGCTGGACGAAGCGACGGTGCACCCGACGGTGGCCGAGGTGACGGGCCGGCCCGCCCGCACGTTCGCCGAGTGGGCCGAGGCGCACGCGGACGCGTTTTCCTGACAGCTCCCGGACAGTTCCGGCGGGCCGTTGTGCTCCGCCGGGCGCCACGCCAAGGTGGACCCGGCGGGAGGGGGAGCGTGAGCGGCGAAGAGCGGGCGCGGGTGGATCTTTCCGCGGTGCTGGGGGTGGTGCTCGCCGTCCCGGTGGTCGCCAGCAGCCTGCTGGTGCTGGGCCTGCTCGGGAAGCTGGTCTGGCCGCCGTACTTCTGGGTGCTCCCGGCCGGCTGGGCGCTGGCCGGCGCGATCACGTTCGTCCCCGTCTACGAGCACCTCGTGCTGTCCGTGCTGCTCAAGATGCGCGAACCCAGCCAAGGCGAGCTGACCTGGCTCAGGCCGAGCTGGGCGGCCGTCTGCGACGCGGCCGGGGTCGACGGCGGCCGGTACCGGTTGTGGGTCGAGCCGTCGCGCGAGCTGAACGCCTTCGCCGCCGGGGGCCGGACCGTCGCGGTGACGCGCGCCGCCCTCGACCTGCCGCGCCCGGGCCTGGAAGCCATCCTCGCCCACGAGCTGGGCCATCACCTGTCCGGGCACACGCGGGCCACCCTGCTGGTGCACTGGCTCGAGCTGCCGGCCCGGGTGCTGGCCCGCCTGGTCCGGCTCATCGCCTGGGTCGTGCCGTACGTCGGCCGGGCGTTCCGTTCCTTCGGCCGGTCGGTCGCGGTGCTGGTCACCGTGCTGCTCAGCCTGGGCATCCTCACCGCGCTCGCCTTCCTCGACCCGTGGCTGCTGCTGACGCCGCTGCTCGGCCCGGTGCTCGCCTGGTCGAAGCGGCTCGGCGAGTACCGGGCCGACCGGATGGCGGCGCGGCTGGGGTACGGCCGGGAGCTGGCGCTGCTGCTCAAGGCGTGGAACCTGCGGGACCGCGGTGACGAGCGCCGGCTGTGGTCCCGGCTGATGGCCGGGCACCCCGCCCACATCGACCGGGTCAAGCGGCTGAAGGACCTCGGCGTCAGGCTTTGAGCCCTGTGAGCCCTGTGAGCCCTGTGAGGACGACCTTGCCCGCCGCGCGTCCCGCGGTCAGGTGGCCGATCGCGGCGGCGGCGTCGGCGAGGGGGTAGGTCCGGTCGAGCGCCGGGGTGAGCTGCCCGGCTTCGATGAGGTCTCGCAGGGCTTCGAGGTCCGCGGCGCGCACGCGGGAGACGAGCCCGCACAGCCGCTGCCGGACGAACGGGTTCAGCAGTGCCGCCCGGACCACCCGCTGGATGCCGCCGAGCCACCGGCCGCCGTTTTCGCCGCCGACGAGCACGAGCGTGCCGCGCGGGGCCAGCGCGCGGCGCAGGGCGGTCAGCGAGCGCAGGCCCGCGGCGTCGACGATCAGGTCGTACTGCTCCGCGGCGAAGTCCTCCCGCGTGTAGTCGACGACGTGCTCGGCGCCGAGCGAGCGGACCAAGTCCGTCTTGGCGGTGCTGCACACTCCCGTGACGTCCGCGCCGAACGCTTTGGCCAGCTGGACCGCGAAGGTGCCGACACCGCCCGCCGCCCCGATGACCAGGACGCGCTGCCCGGGCCGGACGCGGCCCACGTCGCGCACGGCCTGCAGGGCGGTGCCGCCGGAAACCAGGACGGCCGCGGCCTGCTCGAACGAGAGGCGGCCGGGTTTCGCCGCGACGAGGTCCTGCTTCGCGACGGCGTACTCGGCGAAGGCGCCCTCGCAAACGCCGAACACCTCGTCACCCGGCCGGACCCGCGAGACGCCCTCGCCGACCTCCTCGACCGTTCCGGCGAAGTCGAGACCCCGCACTGGCTGCTTCGGCCCGTGCAGCCCGAAACCCAGCAGGCGCAGCAGGTACGGGTGCCCGGTGGTCAGGTGCCCCACGCCGGCGTCGACGCCGGCCGCGTGCACGCGCACGACGATCTCGCCGCCACCGGGCAGCGGTCTGGCGGTGTCGCGGAACTCGAGGACGTCCGGGCTGCCGTAGCGGTCTTGGACGATCGCCTTCATGGTGACTCCTCCGGGTACTGGAACACTTCTTCGAGCGGGACGCCGAACACGTGCGCGAGCTGGAACGCCATCTCGAGCGACGGCGAATAGCGGCCCTGCTCGATCGCGATGACGGTCTGGCGGGTGACGCCGATCCGGGTGGCGAGGTCGGCCTGGGTCATCTGGCCGTGCGCGAACCGGAGGGCGCGGAGCGAATTCGTGACGCGGGTCGGTTTCACCACGGCTGGAAACCCCGGCGGTAGGCGAAGATCCGGGCGACCGACCCGAGGATCGCCGAGAGCGTGAACGCCAGGTAGACGGCGTTGGCGATCCAGAAGTGCGGCGCCTCGGCCATGGCCAGCAGCAGCGCCGCGACGGCGCCGATGACGACGAACGAGTGGCCGACGTACTCGCCGAACCGGCCGATCTCGCGGTCGCGCTGGTCCTTCCCGCCGTCCTTCGAGACCATCGCGGCGAGGATGCTCGCGACGATCGTGGCGACGATGGACGCCCCGACCGTCCAGAGCAGCACCGCGACGTAGGGGACTTCGGCCAGCGGTCGCCCGCCGGCCCGGCCGAGGACCACCACCAGGTAGACGGCGTAGCTCGCGATCGCGCTGATCCCGAGGATCCAAGCACGCTTCTCTTCGTGGGTCACCAGCTCAAGGTAAAACAAACCAGACACCATGTCAAAGTTTCTTGACATGCGAAAATCTTCGGCGAGGGTGTCCAAGGCGGCGCCGGCCGTTCGTAGTCACCGCGTACGACAACCGAGTCACCGGAGGATCCCGTGAAGTACCTGATGCTGATCAACGCCGGCCTGAACGACGAAGGCGAAGTCACCGGCGGCTGCACGCCGGAGGGCTGGCAGGTGTTCTACAAGGAGATCAAGGAGGCGGGCGTCCACCTCTACGGGAGCCCGCTCGCCGACTTCACCACGGCCACCACGGTCCGGGTCGACGACCGCGGCGAGCGCGTCGTCACCGACGGCCCGTTCGCCGAGACCCGGGAGGTGCTCGGCGGCTACTTCGTCGTCGACGTGCCCGACCTCGACGTCGCGCTCGACTGGGCGGCGCGCTGCCCGGGCTCCCGCGACGGCGGGTCGATCGTGGTGCGGCCCCTCGCCGACTTCGAGGGCTGACGGTGACGGGGCGGGCGGCCGCGTCGGGCGAGGCTTTCGGGGGTTCCGGGTGGCGGAGTCCCCGGCTGACCCTGGAGGCGGTGTTCCGGGAGGAGCGCGGCCTGCTGCTCGCCGCGCTCGTCCGCCGGTTCGGCGACCTCGACCTGGCCGAGGAGGTGACGTCGGAGGCGATCGAGGCAGCGCTGGTGCGCTGGCCCGCCGACGGCGTCCCCCCGAAGCCCGGCGCCTGGCTGATGACGACGGCGCGGCGCAAGGCCGTCGACCGGCTGCGCCGCGACCAGGCCTACGCGGCCCGGCTCGCGGTGCTGCAGGTCGAGGCCGAGCGCGCGGCGCCCGCCCCGCCGTCCGCCGACGGCGATCTCCCGGACGAGCGGCTCCAGCTGTTCTTCACCTGCGCGCACCCGGCGCTGCCCGCCGAAGACCGGACGGCGTTGACCCTGCGGTGCCTGGCCGGGCTGACGACGCCGGAGGTGGCGCGCGCGTTCCTGGTGCCGAGCGCGACCATGGGCAAGCGGATCGTGCGGGCGAAGAACAAGATCCGCACGGCGCGGATCCCGTTCCGGGTACCGGACGCCGGCGAGCTGCCCGGGCGGCTGCCGGGCGTGCTCCAGGTCGTCTACTCGATCTTCACCGAGGGGTACGCGGCCAGTTCGGGGCCGGACCTGCAGCGGCTCGACCTGGCGGAGGAGGCGATCCGGCTGGCCCGGATCCTGCGCCGGCTGCTGCCGGGGGAGCGGGAGGTGGCGGGCCTGCTGGCGCTGATGCTGCTGATCCACGCGCGCCGCGACGCCCGCACGGGCCCGGACGGCGACCTGGTGCTCCTCGACGACCAGGACCGCGGCCGCTGGGACCGCGCGATGATCGCCGAGGGGACTTCACTGGTCGAGTTCGCTTTGACCGGCGGGCCACCGGGGCTGTACGGCGTCCAGGCGGCGATCGCGGCCCTGCACGACGAGGCGCCGGACGTTTCTCGTACCGATTGGCCGCAGATCGTGGCGCTGTACGACGTGCTCCTCGGGTTGGCGCCGTCGCCGGTGGTGGAGCTGAACCGAGCGGTGGCGGTGGCGATGCGCGACGGCCCGGCGGCGGGGCTGGCGCTGCTTGATGCGCTGTCCGACGAACCCCGCTTGCGGGAGTACAGCCCGTTCCCGGCGGCGCGAGGTGACTTGCTCAGCCGCCTGGGCCGCCTCGCCGAAGCCGCGGTCGCCTACCAGGACGCGCTCGCCCTGGCGGGCACGGAACCCGAGCGGGCCCACTTGCGCCGGCGCCTCACCCAGTGCGCAAAGCCGTGAAGGCCTCCTTCACGGCCTTAGATGCCGGTAAGGAGGCCTTCACGGCTTGTCGGCTGCGGCCTACGCGGGTGCGCGCAGCGCCGCCACCGCCGGGGCGAACATCGTCGCCTTGATCGCGCCCAGCGTGCCGCGGTCCTTGCCCGCCAAGGCCTGGACCCGTTCGGAAGCCACCTTCACGACCTCGCCCTCGGAAGCGACCTCGTCCACCAGGCCGAAGGCCAAAGCGTCCGCGCCGCCGAACCGGCGTCCGGTCGTCATCGACGCGATCGCCGACGACGGCGTCAGCTTGCCCTGGATCAGCGCCGCCATCCCCGGCGTGAACGGGATGTTGATGTCGGCCTCCGGGAAGCAGAAGTACCCGCGATCGCCGCGCATCACGCGGAAGTCGTGCGCCATCGCCAGCATCGCGCCCGCGCCGAACGCGTGGCCGTTGACCGCCGCGACCGTCGGGACCGGCAGCGTCAGCACGCGCGCGAACAGCTCCTGCACCTCGGCGACGTACGCCGAAGCCTTGTCCCCGTTGGCCATGAGCCAGTCGAGGTCGAGACCGTTCGAGTAGAACTTCCCGCCCCCGGTCGTCACCAGTGCGCCGGAGACACCGTCCAAAAAGGAATGGACGCGCTGCAGCCATTCGGGCGAGAAGCGGTTCTCGTCGTCGCCCAGGTGCAACACCGAAACAGTCACGGTCGGTCCTTCTCTCGAGGAGGCACGGTCAGCACGGCTCGCACGGCGGCGGCGAGCCGCGCCCGCACCAGGGGATCGGTGATGTCCCGCCGGAAGAACGCGGTCGGCAGGTCGACGACGCAGGTGGTGATCACCTCGACGGCCAGTCCGTCGCCGCGGCCCCACACCTGACGCGCGAGCCGCACGAGCAGCGCGACCAGGCGTTTGTCCAGCGCGTGCAAGGCGTCCGCCAGTTCGTCGGGCAGTTCCGGCCCGAACAGCCGGTCACCGCGGACCCGCAACAGCATCCGCGCCCCGTCGGGACGCAGCGAAGCGAACACCGCGGGCGTGTCCGCCGCCGCGACGACCGCCTCCACCGGAGAAGAAGCCGCGTCCACGTGCGAGGTCTGCAGGTCCAGGAAAGCGGTCGCCGCCCGTAGCCAGACCCGAGCCAGCACCGCGCTGAGCGAGCCGAACGCGTGGTAGATCGTCCCGTTCGGCACGCCGGCGGCCGCGGCCAGGCCACGCACGGTGACCTCCCCCGACGACGCGACGAGCCGCTCGGCGACGTCGAGCAGCGCGTCGAGATCGTGGACGCGGGGGCGGGGCATGTCGCGACCGTAACAGAACACGTGCTCCAAAACCAGGGCGGTAAGCTGCCGCCGTGGAGATCTGGGTCAATCCGGCGTGCTCGAAGTGCCGGTCCGCCGTGTCCCTCTTGGACGAAGCCGGCGCGCAGTACACCGTGCGCCGCTACCTCGAGGACCCGCCGACCGCGAAGGAACTGAAAGCCGTCCTGAAGCGCCTCGGTCTGGAGCCGTGGGACATCACGCGCACCGCCGAGCCGATCGCGAAGGAGCTCGGCCTCAAGACGTGGGGGCGCACTCCGGCCGACCGCGCGCGCTGGATCGACGCCCTGGCCGAGAACCCGAAGCTGATCCAGCGCCCGATCATCACGGCCGACGACGGCACCACCGTCGTCGCCCGCGACCCCGAAACGGTGCGCTCGGTCCTCTAAGGAATGCGACCATCCCGAGGCAGCAGCGGGACGTCGAGCGGCACCGTCTCCGGGTACTTGATCCCGGCGCCGGTGTTCAAGACCACGACGTCCTCGTCGCCGGAAAGCCACCCCGACTCGCGCAGGTGCCGCAGCGCGGCGAAGCACGCACCACCTTCCGGGCAGATGAACGTTCCCTCGAAAGTGGTCAGTTCCCGTTGCGCCGCAAGCAGTTCTTCGTCCGTGACGGCGACGGCGGTGCCGCCGGTCGCGTACACCGCGTCGAGCACCAGGAAGTCGCCCAGCGCCTTGGGCACGGTGATGCCGAAGGCGACCGTCCGGGCGTCGGGGAACGGCTCACTCTCGCGAGCGCCCCGCGTGAACGCCGAAACGATCGGCGCGCACCCGGTCGCCTGCACCGCCACCAGCTTGGGCAACGGTCCGGAAACCCAGCCGAGCGAAAGCATTTCCAGCAGAGCCTTGTAGATCCCGATGATCCCGACCCCGCCGCCGGTGGGGTACAGGATCACGTCGGGCAGCCGCCAGCCGAACTGCTCGGCGATCTCGTACCCCATCGTCTTCTTGCCCTCGATGCGGTACGGCTCCTTCAACGTCGAGACGTCCTGCACGCCCGGCCGGCGCGGAACCGCCGCGGCGACGAGCTTCCCCGCGTCGCCGATGAGACCGTCCACGCGGTACAGCTCGGCTCCGGCGGCGACGCATTCGCGCATGGTGATCGCCGGGGCGTCGTCCGGCATCGCGATCAGGCTCGACAGTCCCGCGCGGGCCGCGTACAGCGCCCACGCCGCACCCGCGTTGCCGTTCGTCGGCATCGCGATCCCGCCCACGCCCAGCTCCGCCGCCCGGGAGACGCCGACCGCGGCGCCGCGGGCCTTGAACGTGCCCGTCGGGACCAGGCCTTCGTCCTTCATCCACAGCCGCGAAAGTCTCAGCTCACGGCCGTAGCGCGGCAGGCGCAGCAACGGCGTCATGCCCTCGCCGAGACTCACGACCCGCTCGGCCGAGCGCACCGGCAGCACCTCGTGGTAGCGCCACAGCGTCGGCTCGCGCCCGGCGATCTCCTTCGGCGTCACGGCTTCGCGGACGCCGTCGAGGTCGTACCGCGCGAGCAGCGGCGCACCCGACGGCGAGAGGCCCTGGACCGTGTCGGCGTCGAGGCGCTCGCCGGTTCGCGAGCATTCGAGGTGGCTGAGGAACGAGTACGGCACGGCGCCTCCGGTCAGAATCGGCGGGTGAAAGGCAGCGGACGCCGCATCCGGACCAGCAGCAGGAGCGGCACCAGGACGTAGGGCAGGTTGAACGCGAGGAACTTCGCCGGGTTGCCGGTGCGGAACGCCGGGTCGCCGAAGAACTCGACGCCGAACACGACGACCCCGGTCAGGGTGACGATCATCGTCGCGTAGATCACCGACGGCAGCTGGATCCAGTTGCGGCCGGTCAAGAGCGCGAACACGAGCACGACGTAGAACGGCATGTAGACGAACGCCGAGAGCCCGGTGACGATCCGCATCCAGTCCGGCGGGTGCATGAACAGCGCGTCGGCGTCGTGGGCGTACCAGTAGTTCGAGTTGACGAAGAAGTTGTCCGACGGCTTCGAGAAGTCGACACCGACCGTCGGCAGCAGGTCGCTGATCAGCGACGTCACCGTGAAGGCCGAGAACAGCACCGCGAAGAAGACGTCGATCTTCCGGTCCCGCAGCGGCAGGTTCATGGGATCGATCCTAGGTCCTATTGTGAGTGGATGGACGCGTTGCGGGTCTGCCTGTACGTCTTCGCCGGAGTGACGCTCGGCACTTGGCTGCTGTCGGTGCTGACCAGGGAATACTCCTGGGTCGACCGGATCTGGTCGATCGTCCCGGTCGCCTACCTGGCGATCTTCGCCGGCGCGGCCGGGTTCGCCGACGCGCGCCTCGACGTGATGTTCGCGCTGGTCGCCCTGTGGGGGATCCGGCTGACGTTCAACTTCGCCCGGAAGGGTGGTTACGCCCGCGGCGGCGAAGACTACCGGTGGGCGGTGCTGCGCGAGCGGATGGCGCCGTGGCAGTTCCAGGTCTTCAACTTCTTCTTCATCTCGCTCTATCAGAACGCGATCCTGCTGTTGATCACGTTGCCCGCGTACACGGCCTTGGAGCACCAGGGCTCGTTCGGCGTGGCGGACGTCGTCGTCGCGGTGATCTTCGCCGCGTTCCTGGCCGGGGAGACCGTCGCGGACCAGCAGCAGTGGGTGTTCCACCGGGAGAAGCACGCGGGCCGCGCGTCGACGCGGTTCCTGCAGGAAGGGCTGTTCCGGTACTCGCGGCACCCGAACTTCTTCTTCGAGCAGGCGCAGTGGTGGGTGATCGCGGTGTTCGGGATCGTCGCCGGCGGTCTGCAGTGGACGGTCGTGGGCGCGGTCCTGCTCACGCTGCTGTTCGTCGGGTCGACGAAGTTCACCGAGAGCATCACGACGTCCCGCTACCCGGAGTACGCCGACTACCAGCGGCGGGTGTCCGCGGTGGTGCCGTGGCCGCCGAAGCGCGAGTCCGTCCGCGGATGACCGTCGTCGGCGCCCTCCAGATCGGAACGGGCGGTTCGCTCGAGCGGATCCTCGAGTTCGAGGACGAGATCCGCGGCGCCGCCCTGGTGGTCATGCCGGAGGCCGTGCTCGGCGGGTACCCGCGCGGCGGGCCGTTCGTGGAGTACTTCCGCGCGTCGGTGACCATCCCCGGGCCCGAGACCGCCGCGCTGGCCGGCCTGGCGGCCCGGACCGGCGCGAGCCTGGTCGTCGGCGTGATCGAGCGGGACGGCTCGACGCTCTACAGCACGGCGGTGTTCCTCGACCCCGATCTCGGGCTGGTCGCCAAGCACCGCAAGCTGGTGCCGACCGCGCGCGAGCGGCTGGTCTGGGGCCGGGGCGACGGCTCGACGCTCCCGGTGATCCCGACGGCGGCGGGCCTGGCGGGGGCGGCGATCTGCTGGGAGAACCACATGCCCCTGCTGCGCGCGGCGATGTACGCGAAGGGCGTCGAGATCTGGTGCGCCCCGACGGCGGACGACCGCGACGTCTGGCAGGCGTCGATGCGCCACATCGCCGACGAGGGCCGGTGCTTCGTGATCTCGGCCTGCCCGTACGAAAGCGAGGGCGACGACCCGTTCCGCGGCGGGAGCGTGATCGTCGGCCCCCTTGGCGACGTCCTCGCGGGCCCGCTCCACGACGCGGAGGGCCTGATCACGGCGACGATCGACCTCGACGAGGTGGTCGCCGCCCGCCACAGCCTCGACGTCTCGGGGCATTACGCGCGTCCGGACGTCTTCGCGCTGTCGGTGGACGAGCGGCCCCAGGACGGCGTCACCTTCCTGCGGTGACGCCGTCGGCGAACGGGACTCAGACCGCCAAGCGGCCACCGTCCACCGGGAGCACCGCGCCCTGGACGAAGCTCGACCCCTCCGTCACCAGGAACGCGATCGCCGCCGCGATCTCCTCGGGTGCGGCGACCCGGCCGGCCGGGCCCGCCGCGGCCAGCTCGTCGAGGCCGTCGCCGAACGCCGCCGTGCCTTCGGTGCGGGTCGGGCCGGGGCTGACCGCGTTGACCCGCACGCCGGACGGCCCGAACTCCGCCGCCCACGCCTTGGTCATCAGCTCGACCGCGGCCTTCGACGAGCCGTAGAGCGCCATGCCCGCCATGCCCCGCGTCGCGACCATCGTGGACACGTTGACGATCGCGCCGCGGCCGCGCGCGGCCATCTCCGGCGCCAGCTCGGCGGTGAGGAAGAACGGCACCTTCACGTTCGTCTCGTAGACGCGGTCGAAGTCGGCCTCGGCCGTGTCCGAAGTGGACCCGGTGGGGAAGATCCCGGCGTTGTTCACCAGCACGTCGACGTGCCCGCCCACTTCCCGGGCCCGCGCGGCCAACGCGCGCGCAGAAGCCGCGTCCGTCAGGTCGGCTGCCACGAAGTCGGCCTTCCCGCCCGCCTCCCGGATCCGCTCGACGACCTCCGCCCCGCGCGCCGCGTCCCGGCCGGACAGCACGACGTGGGCGCCGAGCCCGGCCAGCGCGACCGCCGTCGCCCGCCCGATCCCGCTGGTTCCGCCGGTCACGAGCGCCGTGGTCCCGGACAGTCCTTCAGTCATCACTCACTCCTCGCGACCGAGGTGTTTCCCCGGTCACCGGGTTCAAGCGAAAGTGCAGGTGCGGACTTCCGAAACGGTGTTCGGCGCTCCTTATGCCCGCGATTCGCCGCGCGAATGGTCTTCCAGCGCGGCGACGAACTCCGTGAGGTCGCGGCGGTGCGACGCCGCCGGCCAGACGGCCCAGGTCCGCCGCACGATCGGGTTCCCGGCCAGCGGCAGCCACCGGACCGTGTCCGGCATCGGGTACGGCCACTCGCGCGGCGCGAACGCGTAGGCCCCGCCCGCACTGACCGCCGGGATCTTGAGCTCGACGATCAGCCGCCGGTCCTCCGGTACCTCGGGGCCGACGTCGAGGCCGTGGCTGCGCAGCGTCGCCGCCAGCTCGTCGTACCACGCCGGGCTGCCCGCGCGGGCGAACGCGAACCAGTCGAGCCCGGCCAGCTTCTCCAGGCGCACCCCGTCCGGACCGGCGAGCTTCTCCGCGAGGTCGGTCGCCAGCAGGACGCCCACGTTCTCCGAGACGACGAGCGTCGCGTCGAGGTCCGGCCCGGCCGGGCGCTCCCGCACCAGCCCGACGTCCAGCTCGTCCGCCCGCAGCGCCGCCACCTGGGCCACCGACGACAGGTGGCGCGCCTGCACCCGCGTGTCCGGGCAGGCCTCCGCGAGCCGCGCGAGGGCCGACGGCAGCAGCTCGGGCGGCAGTTCGAGGGGGATGCCGACGCGCAGCACCCCGCCGCCGGTCTTCGTGTGCCGGGCCATCGCGGCGACGGCCCGGTCGTGGCGCGCCAGCACCGCCCGGGCCTCGCCCAGCAACGTCGTGCCCGCGTCCGTCACCTGGACGCCCGTGCTGGTGCGGACCAGCAGCTGGACGCCGAGCCGGCGTTCCAGCGCGGTGATCGTCTGGGACAACGCCGGCTGGCTGATGTGCAGCTGCCGCGCCGCTTTCGACAGCACGCCCGCCTCGACGACGGCGACGAACGCCCGCAGCTCGCGGATCTCCATCAGCGCGCCCAGCGGATCGGCAGCGACTTCAGGCCGTTCTGGAAGTTCGAGCGCAGCCGCACCGGATCGCCCGCGAGCGACACTTCGCCGAGCAGGTCCAGCACCGCGCCGAACATGGCTCGCAGCTGCACGCGGGCGAGGTGCGAGCCCAGGCAGAAGTGCGGGCCGTGGCCGAAGGTCAGGTGGTCGTTCGGGGTCCGGCCGACGTCGAACGCGTCCGGGTCGTCGAACACGTCGGCGTCACGGTTGGCCGCGGAGAACCAGACCACCACCTTGTCCCCGGCGTGGATGTCCACATCGGACAGCCGGACGTCGGAAGTGGCCGTCCGCCGGAAGTTCATGACCGGCGTCCACCACCGCAGCATCTCCTCGACCGCCGACGGCAGCAGCGACCGGTCCGCGAGCAGCCGCCGGTACTGCCCGGGGTGCGAGAGCAGTGCCAGCATCCCGCCGGGCAGGCCGTTGCGCAGCGTTTCGTTGCCCGCCACGGAAAACAGCCAGAAGAGGTTCTCGAACTCGGCGAGCGAGACGCGTCCGCCGTCGTCGCCGACGTGCCGCATCAGGTTGCTCATGACGTCGTCGCCCGGGTGCTCGCGCTTGTACTCGCCGAGCGCGTTCGCGTAGGCGTAGAGGTCCGGCATCCCGGCGCGCGTCCGTGGGTCCGGCATCGACCCGTCCGGACCGGGGGACGGGCGGACGGCGAGCGCGGTCCGGGCCAGGTCGGTCACGTCGGTTTCGGAGACGGTCGAGCTGACCGCGTACTCGGCGTCCTGGTAGCCGATGACCCGGTTGCTCCAGTCGTACATCAGCCGCCGGTCCTGCTCCGGCACGCCGAACACCGCGGCGAGGGTCAGCAGCGGCAGGTCGGCGGCGACCTTGGCGAAGTCGCACTCGCCCCGCTCGGCGACGGCGGCGACGAGGTCCCGCGCCGACGTCTCGATCCGCTCGGTCAGCTTCGCGATGGCCCGTGGTGTGAACGCCTTGGTGAGCAGCCCGCGCAGCCGGCCGTGCTCCGGCGGGTCCATGTTGAGCATCATCCGGCGTACGTAGGCGAGGTCGGCCGCGGAAGCCGGGTCGCGGATCTGCGTCCCGCCGAGCTGCGAGGAGAACACGGCGGGATCGCGCAGGACACGCCGCACGTCGGCGTGCCGCAGCACGGCCCAGAAGTCGTCGACGCGCACCACCGGCGACGCGCGCCGCAGCCGCGCCAGCTCGTCGTACGGGACACCGCGCACGTAGGTGTCCGGATCGGTGATCCCCACGAGCCGACCCTAGCTCCGAGCCGCATCCTGCGGCAGGCTGCTCCGATGGACACGCTGAACATGCGCACCGGCGGCCAGGGCGAACCGGCCGTCCTCCTCCTGCACGGCCTGGGCGCGACCGGCGCCGTGTGGGCCCATCTCTCCGTGCAGCTCGACCGGCGCGTCCTGGTTCCCGACCTGCCGGGCCACGGCCCGTCCGCGCCGCTGCCGCACTACAGCTTCGAGACGCTCGCCTCGGCCGTCGCGCGGGCGCTGCCCGATCGGAGGCCGCTGGTCGTCGCCGGGCACTCGCTCGGCGGGGTGCTCGCGCTCGAACTGGCCTCCGGCCGCTACGACGTCGAAGTCGAGGGCGTGCTCGCCCTCGGGGTGAAGGTCGAGTGGACCCAGGACGACCTGGGCCGCGTGGCGACGCTCGCGGCGCGCCCGCCTCGGCTGTTCGAGACGCAGGCCGAGGCCGATCAGGCCTATCTGAAGGTGTCCGGGTTGCTCGGCATCGCGCCCGCGGACCCGGCCGGGCTTCGCGAGACCGAGGGAGGTTGGCGCCTCGCGATGGACCCGGCCGCGTTCGGCGTCGGCGCGCCGGACATGCCGGCGCTGCTCGCCGCGGCGCGGTGCCCGGTCGTGCTGGCGGCGGGCGAGAACGACCCGATGAGCCGTCCCGGCCGGCTACGCGCGCTGGACCCGGACGCGGTCATCCTCGCCGGTCTCGGGCACAACGCCCACGTCGAGGACCCAGCCGCCGTACGCGCCCTGTTGAAGCGCTTCGGCGTCTGAAGGCTCGGGTGCAGCCGTCGTACCCCATGCGACGGCTGCTCCGAACCCCTCGCCACCACCGGACGCGAGAAAGCCTAGGAAACCGTGGTGGACGTGGGCCTGTACCCGCCACCCGCGCTGTCGTCACGGTCGGTACCTGCGGAAACGGTTATCTTCGCCGTTCGGTGGTACAGGTAGAGCGGCACGATCGGAATGCTGGAGGGGTACGTTCCGCTGCGGGGCACGCGGGGAGAGGACGCCTGTGGACGAAGGCCTGCCGTTCGCCCGACGGCTGCGAGAACGCCGCGTGCTCGCCGGCCTCACCCAGGCGCAGCTGGCCGAACGCGCCGGGTTGAGCCTGCGCGCGGTGCGCAACGCCGAGCTCGGCAGCGTCCGGAGGCCCCGGCCGGAGACCGAGCGCAAGCTGCGGGAAGCGCTTGCCGAAGCGCCGCCGGAGCCGGTGCGGATCGGCGTCCTGGGCCCGCTCGCCGTGCTGCGCGGGGATTCCCCGGTCGAGATCGGCGCCGAGAAGCAGCGCCTGCTGCTCGCGATGCTGGCGCTGCAGCCGAACCGGACCGTCCGGCGCGAGGACCTCGTCGACGTCATCTGGGACGAACCGCCGCCGTCGTGCCTGGACCTGCTCCACACCTACGTCGCGCGGCTGCGGCGGGCGCTGCGGCCCGCCGACCCCATCGCCACCGACAAGGGCGGCTACCGGCTGACCGCCGGCGAGGACGGCCTCGATCTCCTGCGCTTCGAGGCGTTCCTGAGGGTGGGCGCCCACCGCGAGGCATTGGCGCTCTGGCGCGGGCCGGCCCTCGCCGACGTCGGACAGCTCCGGCAGCACCCCGCCCGGCTGGCCCTGGCGATGAGGCGCGCGAAGACCGTGATGGCCTACGCCGAGGTCGCGGACCCCGAAGACGCGGCGGTCCAGCTGCGCGTGCTCACCGCCGAGGAGCCGCTGAACGAGCCCGCGCACGCCCGGCTGATGCAGGTGCTCGCCGCGTCCGGGCGGCAGGCTGCCGCCTTGGCCGTGTTCGAGGAGATCCGGCAGCGGCTGGACGGCGAGCTGGGCATCGAACCCGGCTCCGAGCTGCGCGCGGCCCAGCGGCAGGTGCTGCGGCAGGACTTCGCGGTGCCGGAACCGCCGGCCCGCGTCCCCGCCCAGCTGCCCGCGGACGTCGCCGGCTTCCGCGGCCGCACCGCGCAGCTGGCCGAGCTGGACGCCCTCCGGGAAGGCGGCGGCACCGGCGCGCGCATCGCCGTCCTGTCCGGCACCGGCGGCGTCGGCAAGACCGCCCTCGCCGTCCACTGGGCCCAACGGTCCCTCGGCGAGTTCCCGGACGGGCAGCTCTACCTCGACCTGCACGGCTACGGCACCGTCCGGCCGGTCGAGCCCGGTGACGCGCTGTCCGGGTTCCTGCGCGCCCTTGGCGTCGACGGCGCGGACATCCCCGCCGAGCAGGAGGAGCGCGCCGCGAAGTTCCGCACCGCGCTCACCGCCCGGCGGATGGTGCTGCTGCTGGACAACGCCGGCTCGGTCGGGCAGGTGCGCCCCCTGCTGCCCGGCTCGGCGTCGTGCCTGGTCCTGGTGACCAGCCGCGACGCGCTGCCTGGGCTGGTCGCGCGCCACGGCGCCCGCCGCGTGCTCGTCGACCTGCTGACCGAAACCGAAGCCCTCGACCTGCTGCGGACGCTGCTCGGCGCGCGCGTCGACGACGAGCCGGACGCCGCCGAGGCGCTGATCGGGTACTCCGCCCGGCTGCCGCTCGCGCTGCGGCTGGTCGCGGAGCTGGCGCTGAGCCGGCCGGGAGAGCGGCTCGCCGCCCTGGCGGAAGAGCTGGCCGACGAGCGGCGCCGGCTCGACCTGCTCGACGGCGGCGGCGACCCGCTGACCGCGGTCCGCGCCGTCTTCTCGTGGTCCTACCGGCACCTGACGGCCGACGCCGCGCGCGTGTTCCGGCTCTGCGGCCTGCACCCGGGCCGCGACCTGACCCCCGCCGCGATCGCCGCGCTCGCCGGCGTCGCCGTGCCGGAGGCGGAGCGGCTGATCGCCACGCTGGTCCGCGCCCACCTCGCGCAGGAGACCGGCGACGACCGCGTCCAGCAGCACGACCTGCTGCGCGTCTACGCCGCCGAGCTCGCCGCGGGTGACCAGGCGGAGAGCCACGACGCGCAGGAGCGGCTGTTCGACTTCTACGTCCGCTCGGCCGCGCAGGCCATGGACGCCGTCCTGCCGCAGGAACGCCACCTGCGCCCGGACGTGCCCGACCCCGACGTCAAGGTGATCGACGCGCCGGCGTGGCTGGAGGCCGAGCGCCGCAACCTCCTGGCCGTCGCGGCGCACGCGACGCGGCACGGGTGGGCCGGCCACCTGCGGCTGCTGTCCGGGATCCTGTGGCACTACCTCGACGTCGGCGGCTACCACGAGGAATCGCTGGTGCTGCACTCCCACGCGTCGGCGCTGGCCCACGACGCCGGTGACCGGATGGCCGAGGCCGAGCCGCTCATCCTGATCGCGCTCGGCCACTGGCGCGTCGGCCGGTCGAGGGAAGCGCGGCGGTACCTGGAGGAGGCGCTCGCCCTCGCCCGCGAGACCGGCGACCGGCGCACCGAGATCCACGCGGTCAACACCCTCGGCCTGGTCTGCCGGGCGCTGGGCCGGTTCGCCGAGGCGATCACGTACTCGACGGAAGCACTTTCCCTGGCCCGCAAGGCCGGCGACCGCACCAGCGAAGGCCTGGTGCTCGTGGTGCTCGGCTGCTCCTGCCGCGGCATCGGCCGGTACGGCGAAGCGCTCGGCTACCTCGAAGAGGCGCGCGCGCTCGCCCGCGACACCGCCGATCGCACCAGCGAGGGTTATGCCTTGGTCAACCTGGGCGACGCGCTGTCGGCCCTGGGCCGCTACGACGAAGCCGTCCGTGCGCTGGAACAGGGGCTGGAGCATTTCCGTGCCATGGGCGTCCGGGTGAGCGAAGGCTACGCGCTGGGCATCCTCGGCGACGTCGAGCACGCGCGCGGCCGGTATCCGGAAGCCGCGGCGCACCTTGAGCGGGCGCTGGAAATCTCGCAGGAGACGGGAAGCCCGACCAACCGCAGCGTCGCGCTGAAGCACCTCGGCGACGTCCGGCTCGCGCAAGGCCGGGACGCCGAAGCGGCCCAGCACCTCGAAGAGGCACTGGGCCTGGCCCGCGAATGCGGCGACCGGGGCGTGGAATCCCGGGTCCTCAACAGTTTGGGCGCGTTGACGGCGGCTCAGGGCGCGTCATCGGACGCACTGGAGTACCACCGCAAAGCCCTTGCCGTGGCGAAGGAAACGGGCTGCCGCCCCGAGCAGGGCAAAGCCCACAGCGGGCTCGGCGAAGTCCACTGTGGACTCGATGATGCGTCGGGCGCGCGCGAGCACTGGGAACGCGCGCTGGCCTGTTACGCCGGGGAGTGCGTGCCCGGCGCGATCCGGGTCCGGGACCGGCTGGCGGACCTGGAGTAGTGGCGTTCGTCGGCGACGAGGTCGCCTTCGAGGCGCTGGACGTCCCGGTCGAAGACGTTCGTACTGCCCGCCAAGCGGTTGCGCGGGTACGGACGGCGGCGGTACGCGTGGTCGAGCGCCCAGGCGAGTACGACTATGGCGGCGAGAACGGCGATGATCATGACGCTCCTCCCGGAGTGCGAAGGGCTGTTGCCTTGTAGAACGCGTAATGGAAGGTTCCGTATTCCCTGGTCGTGCGGTAAAGGTCGGCGATCCCGCGGGCCCAGCCGGCGTCGTCGATCAGCCCGCGCGCGACGGCGGTTTCGCCGACGCCTTCGACCATCGCGATGAAGGTGTCGCGGGTGAAACCGGTGACGAGGTCCGGCTTCGACGCGTCGGCGTAGACCGTCCGCGGTTCGACGTGGACGTCGTCGAAACCCGCGTCGGCGAGCAGGGGGTAGAGGCGCCGGCCGAGGAGCCCGTCACCGCCGGCGTCGGCCTGCAGGCGCACGAGGCAGTCGATCGCCGCCTGGGCGTGCTCGCTGCGCGGGTGGAAGAACGCCGAGCCGTGGTCGCCCTCGACGACGGTGATCGTCCCACCCGGCCGCAGCAGGGTTTTCAGGTGGGTCAACGCTTTTTCCGGCTCCGGCAGGTGTTCGAGCACGAAGCAGATGAAGAGGTGGTCCCACTCGCCGTCGAGCGCGAACAAGTCGGCCCGGCGGAACTCGACTCCCTCGACTCTCTGTCTCGCTTGGTCCAGCGAGTCTTCGGAGACGTCGACCGCGGTCAGGTGCGCGTCCGGGCTGCGGGCCACGAGGTGGACGGTCTGGGCGCCGACGCCGCAGCCGACCTCCAGCACGCGGCTCCCGGCGGGGTAGGCCGTCCCGGCGTGCAGCAGCGCGGCCAGGGTGTCGGCCTGGTCGCCGAGGCGGCGGGCTTCCGGTTCGGTGTATCCGTGCACGTAGGTGGTGTCCATACGACCAGCGTGCTGCGACAATGGCTCGATGGACAGAGCCAAAACCCCGCGCTCGGAGGGGTCCATAGGTTCGGACTTCCTCCAGCTCGACGTCCGCGAGGCGCCGGCGGGCGGCCTCGCGGACTGGCTCGCCGGGCAGCTGCGCGCCGCCGTCGCCGACGGCCGGCTCCCGATCGGCGGCCGGCTGCCCGCGTCCCGGGTGCTGGCCGCCGAGCTGCGGGTATCGCGGGGTGTCGTCACCGAGGCCTACCAGCGCCTGATCGACGACGGTCACGCGGCGGGCCGCGGCCGGGCCGGCACGGTGGTGGTGGCCGCGCCGGTGTCGGCTCCCGAACCCACACGCGTCCGGCCGCCGTCGAAGGTGATCACGCCGATGCCGGGCGTCGAGGTGTTCGACGCGGTCCGCGCGGCCCCGGCCCGCATCGACCTCACGCCGGGCGTCCCGGACCTGACGGCGTTCCCGCGCGCGGCATGGCTGCGGGCCGAGCGAGCGGTGCTGGACGAGCTGGAGCCGTCGCACTTCGGTTACGGCGACCCGCGCGGGGCGCCGGCGATGCGGCTCGCGGTGTCGCACTGGCTGGCGCGCGGCCGCGGCATCCGCGTGGACCCCGGCGAGATCATCGTGGTGGCCGGTGTCGCGCAGGCGCTGACGTTGGTGGGGGAGGTGCTGCGGCAGCACGGCATCTCGGAGATCGCGGTGGAGGACCCGAGTTCGCTGGGCGCGCGGCAGCACCTGCACCACTGCGGCCTGGCGACCCCACCGGTCCCGGTGGACGAAGACGGCCTGCGGGTCGCCGACCTGCGCGCTCCGGCGGTGCTGGTCACCCCGGCCCACCAGTTCCCGATGGGCGTGGTGCTGGGCGGCGAGCGTCGCCGGGATCTGCTGCGCTGGGCGGCCGAGGGCGGCATCGTGGTGGAGGACGACTACGACGCGGAGCACCGCTACGACCGCGCACCGGTGCCCGCGGTCCGGTCGATGCTGCCGGAGGTGTGTTACACGGGGAGCGTTTCGAAGCTGCTGGCGCCGGCGTTGCGGGTGGGCTGGCTGCTGGCGCCTCCTCGGTTCCGCGACGACCTGGTGGCGGCGAAGCGGTTCGCGGACCTGGGCAACCCGGTGCTGGCCCAGCTGGTCCTGGCCCGGCTGATGGAGACGGGCGAGCTGGAGCGGCAGCTGCGGGTGGTCCGGGCGAGGCACCGCCGTCGCCGCGACGCGATGATTCGTTCGTTGGCTGTGTCCCTGCCTACTGCGGTGGTCCACGGCGCGGCGGCGGGGCTCCACTTGACGATCACGTTCGGCACGGACCTGGACGACGTCGCACTGGCGGCGGCCGCGCTGGCGGAGGGGGTGAAGGTGCAGCCGCTGTCGTGGCACCGGCAGCGGGCGGGCCGGCCGGGGCTGGTGCTGGGGTACGCGGCCCGGACGTCGACGGAGATCGCGGAGGGGGTCGCGGTGCTGGGAAAGCTCCTGCGCTGACGGCTGTCTTTCGCGCCCCCGGCGTGCCCTCAGCGTGGCTCCAGCCGTGAGGGAGACCCCCGGTTTCAACGCTACCGGCAGCCACCGACAGTTCAGGCCGACCCAGCCGAGTTGTCCACAGCCCGCGCGAACTGTCCACAGATCAATCGCCCGGCCGCGAGCGCCCCAAGGCCACATT